>JAQSXO010000192.1 GCA_029256625.1 Cellulosimicrobium sp.
GTGGGCGCGGGGCCCTCCGGCGCGTCGACCTCGGGGCGGGACAGCTCGTTCTCTCCAGTGGTCATGCTCCGATCCAACCACGACGGCCGACGACGGGCTGGCCCGAGGTTGGGGACGCCCGGAACGCGGGTCGGGGGGACCCCCGGGACCTCGTTCGGCCGCGCGCAACACGGCGAGGCCGGAAATCGCCATCATGGAGGCATGCCCACGAGACCCGCGCAGCCGTCCGGCACGCCTCCCGAACCCCCGGCACGGGCCGCGACCGGGGCGGCGGCGCTCCCCGACCCGGCGTCCGCCGGCGGGGGCCGTCCGACGCCGCAGGAGGTGCGGCGGTGGCGCCGGTTCCTCGCCGACGAGCGCGCGGAAGCCTCCGTCTACCGGGACCTCGCGAGCCGGCGCAGCGGGGAGGAGCGAGACATCCTCCTGGCGCTCGCGGACGCCGAGAAGCGGCACGAGCAGCACTGGCTCGACCTGCTCGGCGACGACGTCGGCAAGCCGCTGCGCGGCGACTGGCGCACGAGGACGCTCGGCTGGCTCGCGCGCAGCTTCGGCGGCGTGTTCGTCCTCGCGCTCGCCCAACGGGCCGAGGCGCGCTCGACCTACGCCACCGACTCCGACGCGACCCCCACGATGGCCGCCGACGAGCGGATCCACGAGGAGGTCGTGCGCGGGCTCGCGACGCGCGGGCGCAACCGCATGTCGGGGACGTTCCGCGCGGCGGTCTTCGGCGCGAACGACGGGCTCGTCTCCAACCTCGCGCTGATCCTCGGCATCGGGGCGTCGGGGGCGTCGAACAGCACCGTCCTCCTCTCGGGGCTCGCGGGCCTCCTCGCGGGCGCGCTGTCCATGGGCGCGGGGGAGTACGTGTCCGTGCGGTCGCAGCGCGAGCTGCTCGACGCCTCGACGCCCAGCCCGCAGGCGTCCGCCGCGCTGCCCGACCTCGACGTCGACGCGAACGAGCTCGCGCTCGTCTACCGGGCGCGCGGCATGGCGCCCGCCGAGGCCGAGGACCACGCCGCCGACGTCCTCGCGACGTACACGCAGCAGACCGTGATCGCCCCGCCGCCCGGCGCGGACGAGCACGAGACGCACGGCACGGCCATGGGGGCGGCGGTGTCGTCGTTCCTGTTCTTCGCGTCGGGCGCGCTCATCCCCGTGCTGCCCTATCTCTTCGGCCTCACGGGGTTCGTGGCCGTGGGCGTCGCGGCGCTCCTCGTGGGGATCGCGCTCCTCGCGACCGGCGCGACGGTCGGCCTGCTCTCGGGGACGTCCCCGCTGACGCGCGCGCTGCGCCAGATCGGCATCGGCTTCGGCGCGGCGGCCGCGACCTACCTGCTCGGCCTGGTGTTCGGGGCAACCATCGGGTGAAAACGGACGCTCCCGGTGGTGAGCGTCACACGGGCATGCCTACCGTGGCCCCGGACGGGCCCGTCGGCCCGCCCTTCGCCGCACCGACGACCCACGGGGCGCACGATGGACGCGACGCACGACGCGCAGGGCAGGCGCGCACCAGCCGCCCGTCGCTGGCTCGTGCGCGCGCTCGTGGCCGGTGGCGGTCTCGGCGCAGGCCTCGCGTTCGCCGTCGCGACCGCGGGCGGCGCGTCCGCCGCGGACGACCCGCTCGGACTCGGCAAGGTCCTGTCTCCCGTGACCTCGACGGTCCAGACCGTCGTGGACCCGGTCGTGCAGGAGGTCGTGAAGCCGGTCGTGCGCGACGTCGTCGCCCCGGTCGTCCAGCCGGTCGCCCCGGTCGTCGAGAAGGTCGTGACCCCCGCCGCGCCCGTGGTCGAGGAGGTCGTGCGGCCCGTCGCCCCGGTGGTCGAGCAGGTCGTCACGCCCGCCGCTCCCGTGGTCGAGCAGGTCGTGGCGCCGGTGGCGCCCGTCGTGCAGCCCGTGACCGACGCCGTCGCGCCCGTGACCACGCCGGTCCTCGACGCGGTCGTGCCGGCCGCGACGCCGGTCGTCGAGGCGGTCGCACCCGTCGTGAACCCGGTCCTCGAGACCGTGGCACCGGCGCTCGACCCGGTGACGCCGGTCCTGGAGGCGCTGACCCCGGTCTTCGACGCCCTGGCGCCGGTCACCGACCCTGTGCTCGGTCCCGTCACCGGGCCGCTCGCGCCGCTGGACCCGCTCGCGCCCGTGCTGCCCGAGGCACCCGGGACGGGCCCGGAGACCCCGGTCGGCCCGGTGGAGCCGGGAAGCTCCGCACCGAACGCCTCCGACCCCGGCCCGGCGGCACCGCCGGCGTCGCTCGCGACGGGCGGCGCGCTGCCGCCCACGCAGGCGGCCCGGGCAGACCGCGCAGGCCCGCCGGCGTCCTCCGACGCGTCGCGCTCGGCGTTCGACGGCGGGGTCACCCTCGCCGCGGTCGACGCCCCGCCGGGTACCGCCGCGCCCGCGGGCGGTCCTGCAGGACCCGGTGGCACCCCCGCCGACGGCGGGCTCGGCACCACGCCCGCGCCCTCCGGCAGCGCGCAGCGCACCGGGTCGGGCGGCGACCTCGCGACGGTCGGCCACGGCGCCGACGCCCCCGCGCTCTCGTCCTGGACCGCCGTCGTGGACGACGCGCGGTCGAAGCACCCCTCGACCTTCTTCGAGGTCCCCGTCTCTCCTGCCTGAGGTGGTCCGCCGCCGCGCGTCGCGCGGCAGACGCGACCCGGCGCCGTCGTGCGCCACCACCTTTGAGCAGGAAAGAGAACGATCATGCACACCTTCGTTCGGCGCGCGCTGCGCACAGCGCTCGTCACAGGCGGCCTCGTGGTCGTCGGGGCCGGAGCGGCCCACGCAGCCGAGGGCGACCTCCTCGGCGACCTCGGGCTGGACGTGTCGGTCGAGGCTCCGCTGAGCCAGGTGACCGAAGCCCTGCCCGACATCTCGGTCGACGTGCCCGTGCACGTCCCCGTGACCGTGTCCGACGTCGCGGTTGGCGCCCTCGGGGACGCGACCGTGACCCCGGTTCCTGCGCCGTCCACGGAGCCGGCGCCCGCGCCTGCTCCGGAGCCCGCCCCGGCGGGTCCGGCGGACGTGGACGTGGACATACCGGTGACGGTCCCCGTGGACGTGTCGGGTGTCGCCGTCGGCGTCCTGGGCGACGCCGCGGTGGCACCGACCGCGGAGCCGGCGCCCGCACCGGCTCCCGCCCCCGCTCCCGCACCGACGGGCGCGGAGGACGCGGACGTCGACGTGCCGGTGACGATTCCCGTGGACGTCTCGGGCGTCGCGGTGGGCGTCCTGGGTGACGCGGCGCTCACGCCGGCCCCGGCGGCTCCGGCCGCCCCGGCCGACGGTACCGACGACGGTGCGGCCGGGCCTGGCTCGGACGTGGACGTCGACGTGCCGGTGACGGTCCCCGTGGACGTCTCGGGCGTCGCGGTGGGCGTCCTGGGTGACGCGGCGGTCACTCCGGCTCCGGCCTCTCCTGCTGCCCCGGCCGACGGCACCGACGACGGTGCGGCCGGGTCCGGCTCCGACGTGGACGTCGACGTGCCTGTGACGGTTCCCGTGGACGTCTCCGGCGTCGCGGTCGGCGTCGGCGGCGACGCGACGGTCGGCGGTGGCGCCGGTGAGGGCACCGACGACGGGGCCGGCTCCGGCGACGCGTCCGACGGCTCGGGCCTGCTCGACGGTGTTCTGGGCGACGGCGGTCTGGTGGACGACCTGCTCGGCGACGGTCCGCTGGGTGACGACGTGCTCGGCGGCGACGACGGCCTCCTGGACGGGGTCCTCGGCGAGGACGGTCTCGTGGACGACCTGCTCGGCGGCGGTTCGTCGGGCGACGGTCTGCTGGACGGCGTGCTCGGCGACGACGGCCTGCTCGACGGGGTTCTCGGGGACGACGGCGTGCTCGGCGCGCTGCCCGACCTCGACGTCGACCTGCCGGTGACGGTCCCCGTCACGGTCTGCGGCGTGGGCGTGGGTCTGCTGGGCGACGCCTCCGCCGCGTGCCCGACGGCTGCGGTCCCCACGGACCCGACGGACCCGACGGACCCGACGGACCCCACGGACCCGACGGACCCCACGGACCCGACGGACCCGACCGACCCGACGGACCCCACGGACCCGACCGACCCGACGGACCCGACCGACCCGACGGACCCTGCTGACCCGGGGACCTCGGACGGCACCGACGGCACCGTGATCCGGGTGCTCAACCCGGTGGCCGGGAACGGCGCCATGGCCGCCTCGGCCGGCGGTTCGACCGTCATGGCGTCGGCCCCGACGGCCCTCGCCACCACCGGTGCGGGTGGCGACCTCGGGCTGCTCGTGATGGCCGGGCTGCTCACGCTGCTCGGCCTGGCGCTCCAGCGCTTCCGCCGGAAGTCCTGGGTCGCGGACCGCGACGCCTACGCCCCGGTCTTCACCGACCGGAGCTGACGTCCACGACGACGAGGACCGCCCGGGCGCCGTGCCCGGGCGGTCCTCGTGGCGCCCGTCGCGGTCCGGGCACGTGAGTGCTGCCCTGACGGCGGCGCGACGGCGTCGCGCTCAGTCCCGCGGCGCCGCGGCGGCGCGGTCGATCTCCCGGTCCAGCGCCGCGAGCGCGGCGGCGGCGTCGAGGCTGCCGACGAGCACGCGTGCGCCGTAGCCCTCGGCGAGGGCGAGGAGGCGCAGCGCGAGGGCGGCGGGGTCCTCGCCGTCGGGCAGGTCGCCCCGTGCGCGGGCCTCGACGACCAGGGCTGCGCCCTCGCGGACGCCGCCCCGGTGCGCGTCCGTGAGGATCGCCGAGATCTCGGGGTCGTCGACGCTCTTCGCGTGGAAGGCGGTCCATACGGCGACGCCCAGGGTGAACCCGGGAGTCGTCGGGACGGCACGGTGGACGAGCAGCCGCAGCCGCTCGACGGGCGGCAGCGCCTGGCCCTGCGCGGCGTGCTCGGCCTGGGCGCCCTCGACCATGAGGCGGCACGCGTGCCGCACGAGCTCGTCGCGTGTGCCGAAGTAGTGCTGGACGCGGCCCATGGAGACGCCCGCCTCGGCGGCGACGCCGCGCAGCGTGACGCCCTCGATGCCCTGGCGCGCGACGATCGTCCACACCGCGCCGACGATCTCGCGGCGTCGCTGGTCGTGGTCCACGTCGCGAGGCACGGGTCGATCCTCGCACGCGTCCGTCGTTACGATGCACTTGCATTGCAAAGACAGGGATGGGACCGTGGCCGCATGGCCGAGAAGACGACCGCGCCGCGCGACGCCCGCCCGTCCGGCATCGGAGGATGGCGCGACGACGCCGGCCGGGAGGAGTTCGAGTCCGCCTACCGCGTGGCGATGGCCGAGCTGCCGCCGCCGGAGCGCACGTGGGACGTCCCGACCGGCTCCGGGACCGTCCGCGCCTACCGGTTCGCGCCGTCGGCCGGTGCCGCCGGTGCGCACGACCGCACCCCGGCGCTCCTCCTGCCGGGGTGGGGCGCGGCCGTCCCCATGTGGGGGACGAACCTGCCGGCGCTGCTCGAGGACCGTCCCGTCTACGCGCTCGACGCGCTGGGCGACGCCGGGCTGAGCGTGCAGACCGCGCCGCTGCGGACCGCGGACGCGCAGGCGGCGTGGATCGACCAGACCCTCGACGGGCTGGAGGCAGGACCGGTGCACGTGGTCGGTCACTCGTTCGGCGGCTGGAGCGCGACGAACCTCGCGGTGCGGCGCCCGGACCACGTGGCGTCGCTGAGCCTGCTCGACCCCGTGCAGACGTTCTCCCGCATCCGGTGGCAGGTGGTGCTGCTCTCGGTCCCCTCGACCGTGCCCTTCCTGCCGCAGCGCTGGCGCGACGCCGCGCTGGCCCGCATCGGCGGGACCGAGCGGATCGACCCCACCGACCCGGTGACCGCCGTGATCGCAGCAGGGACCCGCCACTACCGCTCCCACCGGTCGTTCCCGGCGCTCTTCACGGTGGACCAGCTCCGCGCGCTCGCCGTGCCCGTCTGGGCCGCGATGGCGGGGAGCAGTGCGGTGAACGCGGACCCCGACGCGGCCGTCTCCCGCGCGCGGGAGAACGTCGCCGACGTCGAGGCGCGCGTCTGGCCCGGCGCGACCCACTCGTTGCCGTTCGAGCGCCCCGAGGAGGTCGGCGCCGCGCTGCGGGACTTCCACGCGCGGCACGACCCGGCGTGAGCCGGCGCGCGGCCGCTAGGCGACGGCGAAGACGAGCGCCGCGATGGCGAAGCCCATGACGCCGATGGCGGTCTCCATGACCGTCCAGGTGCGGAGCGTCGTCTTGACGTCCATGTCGAAGAACCGGCCGACCAGCCAGAACCCGGAGTCGTTCACATGACTGAGCACGACGGAGCCCGCCGCCACGGACACGACGACCGCGGCGAGCTCGATCGCGTTGAAGCCGCCCGCCTCCACGGCGGGCGCGATGAGCCCGGCGGCAGTCGTCAGCGCGACGGTCGCGGAGCCCTGCGCGACGCGCAGGATCGCCGCGATGAGGAACCCGGCCACGATCACCGGCAGGCCCAGGTCGCCGAGCACGTCGGCGAGCGCGTCGCCGATGCC
>JAQSXO010000193.1 GCA_029256625.1 Cellulosimicrobium sp.
ACCGGGTGGACGTCGCCGTACCCGACGGTCCCGAGCGTCACCACGGCGAAGTACAGCGCGTCCGTGCGGTTCTCGATGCCGACGAACTGGTCGGCCATGAGGTAGTAGGCGAGCGCGAAGAACGTGACGACCGGGAGGAGCAGCCCCATCACCGACTGGACCCGGACGCTCGGCGTCCCCCAGGCGCGGAGCTGGCGCCGCACCTGGACCACGAGGAGCGTGCACAGGAGCGCCAGCCCGACGGCGAACGCCACGAGCTGGACGACCTCGGGGGCCTCGTCGGTCGGCAACGGCACCCCGTAGTAGACCGTGAGGCACGCCGTCGTGGACGCGACCGTGAGGATGAGCGTCCACCACGGGCTGTCGTGCGGGAGCCTGCGCATGCGCCCAGCATCCCGCGCGAAAGCCTTCTCGTCGCGGCGTCGCGCCGGTGTCGGCGGTCGTGGCTAGGTTGGGGCGCGTGACGTCGTCGACCACCGCTGCCCGCTCCGCGGCCGCCAAGCGAGCCCGCCCCGCCTACCGCTGCTCCGAGTGCGGCTGGACCACGGCCAAGTGGGTGGGACGCTGCGGCGAGTGCCAGGAGTGGGGCACGGTGACCGAGGACGCCCCCGCGGCCTCGGGTCCGCGCACGACCGCGGTCACGCCGACGCGCTCGCCGGCACGCCCCATCGGGGAGATCAGCGTCGAGGCGGCGCGCGCGACCCCGACGGGCGTCTCGGAGTTCGACCGCGTGCTCGGCGGCGGCATCGTGCCGGGCGCGGTGGTCCTGCTCGCCGGCGAGCCGGGGGTCGGCAAGTCGACCCTGCTCCTCGCGGTCGCGAGCAACGTCGCGGCCGGCGGGTCGGACCTGCCGACGGTGCGCCCGGTCGGCGAGCGCGCGACCGAGGGCGCCCGCCCGGCCCCGACGCCGCGGCGCGTCCTCTACATCACGGGCGAGGAGTCGGCGGGGCAGGTGCGGCTGCGCGCCGAGCGCGTCGGCGCCCTCGCGCCCGGCCTGCTCCTGGCGTCCGAGACCGACCTCGCGACCGTGCTCGGCCACATCGAGGCGACCGAGCCGGACCTCCTCGTGGTGGACTCGGTACAGACCATCGCGTCCGCCCAGGTCGAGGGCGCGCCCGGCGGCGTGAGCCAGGTGCGCGAGGTCGCGGCGTCGCTCATCGCGGCGGCGAAGGCGCGCGACCTGCCCGTCATCCTCGTGGGGCACGTCACCAAGGACGGCTCGGTCGCGGGGCCGCGCACGCTCGAGCACCTCGTCGACGTGGTGTGCCAGTTCGAGGGCGACCGGCACTCGCGCCTGCGGCTCGTGCGCGCCGTGAAGAACCGCTACGGCCCGACGGACGAGGTCGGCTGCTTCGACCTCACGGAGAACGGCATCGTCGGTCTCGCCGACCCGAGCGGGCTGTTCCTCTCGCACACCGGCGCCGGGTCGCCCGGCACGTGCGTCACCGTGACGCTGGAGGGTCGGCGCCCGCTCGCCCTCGAGATCCAGTCGCTCGTGGTGCCCAGCTCCCTGACCAACCCCCGCCGGACCACGAGCGGCGTGGACTCGAGCCGCCTCGCGATGATCCTCGCCGTCATGCACCGCCACGCGGGCGTCCGGCTCGTCGACCAGGACGTCTACGCGTCGACCGTCGGTGGCGCCAAGGTCACCGAGCCCGCCGCCGACCTCTCGATCGCGCTCGCGGTCCTCTCCGCGCGCGAGGACGAGGCGCTGCCCCAGGGCACGGTGGCGTTCGGTGAGGTCGGCCTCGCGGGCGACATCCGCCCCGTCACCGGCCTGGACCGCCGCCTCGCCGAGGCCGCGCGCCTCGGCTTCACGCGCGCCGTCGTGCCGCGCGGGTCGTTCCCGCGCCCGGTGGAGGGCATGACGATCCTCCCCGCGCGCCACCTCGGCGAGGCCGTCGAGCTCGCGCGGACCTGACGGCGCCCGGGACGGTCAGCTGCCCGACCGCCCGCCGTCGAGAGCCCACCACTGCAGCAGCATGATGGTCTTGCCGTCGACGATGCGGCCGTCGCCGACCATCGCCAGCGCGTCGTCGAGCGGGAGCTCGACGACCTCGATGTCCTCCCCCTCGGCCGCCACCCCTCCGCCTGTCCCTGTGCGGTCGCGCGGGGTGTACGGCGCCGCGAAGAAGTGCACCTTCTCGGTGACGGACCCCGGGCTCATGTAGGCGGTGAAGACACGGGAGACCGGCCCGACGGTCACGCCCAGCTCCTCGGCGACCTCGCGCCGGATCGCGGTCTCGGGGTCGTCGTCGTCCAGCAGGCCGGCGGCCGTCTCGAGGAGCATGCCGTCCTCGTGGTCGTTGACGTACGCCGGGAACCGGAACTGCCGCGTGAGCAGGACGGTCGACCGCGTCGCGTCGTGGAGCAGGATCGTCGCCCCGTCCCCACGGTCGTACGTCTCGCGCTGGAGCGTCTGCCAGCGCCCGTCCCGACGCCGGAGGTCGAAGGTCGTCCGGCGCAGCACGTGCCACCCCTGCGACGTGAGCTCGACGTCGCGGACAACGACGTCCGGGTTCCGCCGCAGCCCGCGGCCGGCCCGGTCGAGTCCCGTGCGGCCGCGGTGGTCGGGGACGTCGACCCCGGGGACCGCGCTCATCGGCTGCTCGCGGAAGAGGTCTCGACGCGACGGGGCAGCTCGGAGACGTCGTGGTAGACGGGGAGGCCCCGGGCCGTGGCGATCGCGACGTCCTGGTCGGCCCCCGCCGACTCGCCCGGCAGGCGCAGCACCGCGTCGCAGTGCTCCAGGAGACGCCGCGCGGTCGGGTAGAGCACGTCGGCTGCCAGGTCGTCGTCCACCGTGGCACCCGCCGAGCGCAGGACCGGGAGCGCGACCCACTCGCCGATCATGGGGACGTGACCCGCCGCGAAGACGGGCCAGGCCGCCTCCTCGAGGCGGCGCAGGTTGGCCGCCATCGCGGCGTGGTCGCCGTCGGTCCCGGAGCGGTACGGGCCGGCGATGAGGACGAGCAGGGGTCGGTTCATGCCTCTAGAATAGGCGCAACCGTGCACTACCAAGAATCAACGAGGAGAAGCATGCTGGCCGCCGAGAGACGAGACCTCCTGCTCGCGACCCTCCGTCGCGACGGCAAGATCGTCGCGAAGACCGCGGCGGCGGAGCTCGGGCTCTCGGAGGACAGCATCCGCCGGGACCTGCGCGAGCTGGCCGCCGAGGGGCTCTGCCAGCGCGTGTACGGCGGAGCGCTGCCGGTCTCGCCGGCCGTCGCCGACTACGCGGGTCGCCGGCAGGTCGCCGTCGCGGGCAAGGAGCGCGTGGCGGCGGCCGCGGTCCGGCTGATCGACGCCGGGAGCACCGTCATCCTCGACGGCGGGACGACGGCCCTCGCCGTCGCGGCGGCGCTGCCACCGGGCCTGCGCTGCACGGTGGTGACGCACAGCCCGACGGTCGCGACGGCGCTCGTCGAGCACCCCGTCGCCGACGTGATCGTCCTCGGCGGCCGGCTCTTCAAGCACTCGGCGGTGACCAGCGGCGCGGCGACGGTCGAGGCCGCGCAGCACGTGTCCGCCGACCTGTTCCTGCTCGGCGTCACCGGCGTCCACCCGGACGCCGGCCTCACCACGGGCGACCCGGACGAGGCGGCGACGAAGCGGGCCCTCGCCGCGCGTGCGGCCGAGACGTACGTGCTGGGCTCGTCGGAGAAGGTCGGGGCCGCGTCGCCGTTCCGCGTGGTCGGGTTCGAGGACGTCGCGGGCGTCGTCACGGACGCCGACCCCGCCTCAGAGGTCGTGCGCGCGCTCCGCGAACGGGTCCGCGTGCTCCCCGCCTGACGACGTCAGAACGTGCAGGAACGTGCATGGCGGGGACCCGGGCCGTATCCTGCGACGCACAGCGCGACGACCGTCGTCGCGGCCGCGAGCAGCACGGCGAGCACCATGTGGGCACCGACCGCCACGACGGGCAGCCCGTGGCGCGCCTGGTAGAGGCCGAGCAGCACCTGGACGCCCTCCAGCGCGAGGAGCGCGAGGAGCCAGACCCGGACCGGCCTGCGGCGCGCCCACGCCACGACGGTGAGCGCGACCGTGAGGGCCACGAGCGCGTAGCTCGGCCAGGCGTGCACGTGCTGCAGGAGCGTCGCGTCGAACCCGTTGCGGCCCGCCTGCTGGTCGCCCGAGTGCGGCCCCGCGCCCGTGGTGAGGACGCCGAGGAGGATGGTCACGACCGCCGTCGTCACGAGGACCGCGGTCGCCGCCCGGAACGCCGCGGGCGCGCGGGCGGTCCCGTCGTCCGCGGGGACGACCCGGAGGCGGACGAGGAACGCGGCGCACACGCACACGAGCGCGACCGAGGCGACGTAGTGGAAGCCGACGACGAACGGGTTGAGCCCGGTGAGGACGGTCACCCCGCCCACGAGCGCCTGGGCCACGACGCCCAGCACGACCGTGCCCGCGAGCAGCGCGAGGTCCCGGCGCTCGTGCCGCACCCGGACGACCAGGAGCAGCACGACCACCGCGGCGACGCCGACGACCCCGGCCAGCGTGCGGTTGCCGAACTCGATGAGCCCGTGGACGCCCATCTCCGGGGTGCTCACGAGCGAGTCGGACGTGCACAGGGGCCACGTCGGGCAGCCCAGGCCCGACGACGTCAGCCGGACGGCCCCGCCGGTCGCGACGAGGAGCACCTGGACGGCGAAGGAGACCCACGCCGCCACGACGACCCGCCGGTCCAGCCGGTCGGGCAGCCGTCGCCACCACCGCCGCAGCACGGGCTCCGCGACGTCCGCCCGGTCGGCCACCCGCTGGTCCGCGCTCACCGACCCACCGAGCCCAGGAACGGCACGAGCGCCTCGGTGATGCGCTCCCGCGCCTCGTCGTCCGAGATCGTGGGCGTCCCGTCGCCCGGCTGCGCCCCGTAGTCGCCGAACTGGGCGTGCGTCGCGCCGTCGATGCGCACGCGCTCGGCGCCGGGCGGCATGAGCGCCAGCGACGAGGTGATCGACTCCTCGTCGACGAGACCGTCCTGCGTGCCCGTCAGGGTGAGGGCGGCCAGGTCGGACCGGCCGGAGAGGTCGCCGAGCGAGCAGTACGACGCGAGGAGGACGAGGGCGCGCACCTCGTCCGACTCGGCGTACGTGCACGCCCGGACGCCGCCCATGCTGTGCCCGCCCACGGCCCAGGCGTCGACCTCGGGGGCGAGCGCCGTGAACGCCTCGAACGGGCGGCGCTCCAGCAACGCGAGATGGAGGAACGGCTCGACGAGGACGACCGTCGTGCCCTGCGCGGCGACCTCCTGGAACGTCGCCGCGTACGCCTGCGGCTCGACCTTGGCCCCGGCGAGGAACACGAGGCCGCTGCCGTCCCCCTCCCCCGCGGGCCGGAGCACGACGACGTCGCCCCGGTCGTCCAGGCGGACGCGCGGGTCCTCCTGCACGGCGGCGAGACCCGCCGGCTCGGCGGCGAAGGTGTCGTCGGCCCACACGAGGAAGGCCCCGACCGCGACGACGAGCAGGCCGAGCAGCGCGAGCGCGACGGTCACCAGCACGCGGCGGACCCGCGACCGCCGGGGTGCGGTTGGCGTGGCGGGGGAACGGTCCGGCATCGGGGCGTCGTCGTCGAGGGTGTGCTGCGCCGGGGGCGCGAGCGGGGAGGGCATGGGCGACTCCGGGAAGGCTAGATGGTACGGTTACCGTAGCATCTAGCGCTGGGAGGGTGATCCGATGAGCCAGCACCCCGACGCCGGGCCGGCACTGTCGGTCCACCTGCTCCGGGAGCTCCAGGACGCGATCGGCGAGGCAACGTCCGCCCTGGCGCACCGGCTGCGGATGAGCGCCACGGACGCCGCCGCCCTCGAGCACGTCGCGCTGGCCGACCAGCCCCTCGGCCCCGGGGAGCTCGGCGCGCGGCTCGCCGTCACCCGCTCGTCGGCCACGGAGGTCGTGGACCGGCTCGCGCGCGCCGGGCACGTCGAGCGCGTCCGGGACGAGACGGACCGACGCCGGTACCGCCTCGAGCCCACCGCCGCCGCCCGGTCGCGCGTCCGCGCCGAGCTCGACCCGCTCCGGCGTTCCCTGGACTCCGCCGCCGACGGCTTCTCGCCCGCGCAGCAGCAGGTGATCGCCGCGTACCTGCGCGCGGTGACGTCCGCCTACCGCTCCTACGCGGCCGCGCCGGACGACGTCTCGGAGTCCCCCCGCGCCGCCCGGTGACCCCGGACGGCGCGGGCGCTAGCCGCCCGGACACGTCGAGACCGGATCGTGACCGGATTGTGGCCCGCTGCCGCGGGTTCCCGGGGGTGGAAAAGGGCTCACAGCGTAGGATTCCTCCGTGGCCAACTCCCCTGCGCACCCCGACGAGCTGCTCCGGGAGACCCTTGCCGCCGTGGCACCCGGCACCGAGCTTCGCGACGGTCTCGAACGCATCCTCCGCGGCCGGACGGGCGCGCTCATCGTGCTCGGCCTCGACAAGGTCGTCGAGGAGATGTGCTC
>JAQSXO010000194.1 GCA_029256625.1 Cellulosimicrobium sp.
GTCCACGTCGTCGTAGAGCACGTTGGTCGCGTAGGTCTCGCCGTCGGCGAGGTGCGAGCCGTCGTACCGCAGCGAGTGCAGGCCGGAGAACCCGACGCCGGCCTTGTTGGTGAAGTTCACGCGCGGCCCGGTGCCGACCTTGGTCGTCATGGGCGCGGCCGACGGGCCGGCGCTCAGGTCGGACGAGAGGTCCCACCCGGCGAGCTGCACGATGCCGTCGCCGGAGTTGGCGGTGACGTTGAGGCGCAGGTACGTGTACGCCTCGGTGGGCTCGTCGAGCTCGAACGTGCGGGTCTGCTGCCGGTTCGGGAAGTCCTCGTCGGCGCGCTGGTCGAGCGGGGTCCACGTGGAGCCGTCGTTCGAGCCCTCGATCGTCCAGCTCTTCGGGTCGCGGCCCGCCGAGTCGTCGCCCGACGTCATCGAGTAGGCGACGAACGACACGGGCTCGGCGAACTCGTACCGGACCCAGCCGGTCGAGGCGAACGCGAGCCACTTGGTGCCGGAGCCGCCGTCGGCGAGGTTCGCCGCGCCCTCGTTCGGCAGGTTCTGGGCGCTCGCCGTGACGGCCTTGAGCTTCCCGAGCACGCTGCCGGGGAGGCCGCTCGTGAACGACCCGACGTTCGCCTGCCAGGGTGCGCCGTCGCGCTCGGCCACCGTGGTGGCGAGCGCGGCCGGGTCTCCCGACTCGAAGGACGACGAGAAGTCGCCCGGCTCGGCCGCGGCGGCGGGCGCAGCGGTGAGGGCTCCGAGAGGGACGGCGAGGGGGACGGTGAGGGCAGCGGCGAGCGCGAGGCCGAGGGGCCGTGCGCGGCGGCTGCCGGAGCGCGTGGCGACCACGCGTCCGGGCGGTTGTGGTCTGGTCATGCTCGCGATCTCCTTCGATCGTGACAGCGCTGTCAGGCTGCAGGGGTGCCCCTGACAACGCGCAGGGGGGAAGCGTTGTCAGGGGCGACCTGAACTTATGTGGCACCTGCGGGCTTTGTCAACGCGGCCGAACGCCGGAGACGGACGCCCCTGCGCGCGGACGCCCGGCGCGACGCGGGCGGCCCGGGGACGCCGCCCGTGCTACGCGCCGGGGCCCGGGATCTCGCCCGTGCCGCGCACCACGAGCCGCGTGGGCACCACGACGAGTCGCGGCGCGAGCTCCGGGTTCTCGGCCCGCGACACCGCGAGCGCCGCGGCCTGGCGACCCATCTCGACCACGTCGTACCCGACGACGGTCACGTCGAGGAGGTCGGCGAGCTCGAAGTCGTCGAAGCCCACGAGCGCGACGTCGGCCGGGCCGCCCGCGGACGCGCGGTCGCGCAGCGCGTGGAGCGCGCCGACCGTGATCTTGTTGTTCGCCGTGACGAACGCCGTCGGGGGCTCCGGGAGGGCCAGGAGCTCCGCCACGAACGCGTGCGCGAGGTCCGCGTCGTGGGCGCCGTCGCGCACGTACCGCGCCGGCTCCTCGACGCCCGCGCCGCGCAGCGTCGCGACGAACTCGTCGCGGCGCTCCTGGAACGTCCACAGGCGCGAGACGTCGCCGACGAGCGCGATGCGCCGGTGCCCGTGCGCGAGCAGGTGGGTCACGGCGTCGCGCACCCCGCCGCGGTTGTCGATGACGACGGTGTCCGCGTCGACGCCCTGCGCCGGGCGGTCGATGAACACGACCGGCAGCCCGTCGTCCAGCTCGCGGCGCAGCGACGAGTGGTCGGTCGACGTCGGCGTCACGACGAGCGCGCCGACGCGGCGCTCGACGAGCGCCTCCGTGAGCGAGCGCTCGCGCTCCGGCTCCTCGTCGGAGCTCGTGGTGATGAGCTGGAGGCCGTGATGGCGCAGCTCGCGCTCGATCCCGCTCGCGAGCGCGGAGTAGAACGGGTTCGCGAGGTCGCCGGTGACGAAGCCGACGAGCCGCGACGACCCGCCGCGTGCGAGGTCGGCGGCCACCGCGTTGCGCCGGAAGCCGAGCCGCTGGGCGGCCTCCTGCACCTTGGCCCGCGTCTGGGGCGCCACGTTGGGCTCGTCGTTGAGCACGCGCGACGCCGTCTTGAGGCTCACGCCCGCGACCTCCGCGACGGACGCGAGCGTCGGCCGGCGGCCCCCTCGCCCCGCGTGCGGGCGCGCCGCCGTGTCCGTCGGGCCGTCGGGCCCCGTGGTCCGGACCTCGCCCGGCGGGAGCGTTCCCGCGCTCTCCCCCTGCATCACCATCATCAGACCTCCCGTCGACCGCGGATGAGCATGTCGACGACGATAGCGAGCAGGAGCACCGCTCCGGTCACGATGTACCGCGTCGCCGTGTCGAGATTGAGCAGCGTGAGGCCGTTGGCGATCGACTGGATGACCAGCACGCCGAGCAGCGCGGACCACGCGCTCCCCCGCCCGCCGAACAGGCTCGTCCCGCCGATGACCGCCGCGGCGATCGCGGTGAGGTAGGTGTCCGCGGCCCCGGTGCCCTGGTTCGCTGCGGCGAGCCGCCCGGCCGCGAGGATGCCGCCGAGCGCCGCGAACGTGGAGCACGCGACGAAGCACGAGACGACGGTCCGGCGCACCGCGACACCGGCGAGGAGCGCGGAGCGCCGGTTCCCGCCCACCGCGCGCACGGAGCGGCCCCACCGGGTACGGCGCAGCAGGACGTCCACCACCACGACCAGGGCGACGAACAGCACGACCGTGTAGCCGATCCCGCGCGCGGTCCCCAGGTAGGCGACCGTGCCGACGAGGACCGCGGCGAGGACCGCCGTGCGGATCGCGATGCGGCCCAGCCCGGGGCTCGGCAGCTCGGCGCGCACGCGCCGCAGGTGGTCCGCGACCCGCAGCCCGGCGTACCCCGCGACGACGACGGCCACGAGGGCCCAGGCGACCCCGGGCGCCAGGAAGCCCTGCTGCACCGTGCGCACGAGCCAGGACTCGAACGGGATGTTGATCGACCCCTTGGGCCCCAGCACCCGGAGCTGCACGCCCGCGAGGATGAGCAGCCCGGCGAGCGTGAACACGAACGACGCGAGCCCGAGGCGCGTGGACAGCAGCCCGTACCCGAGCCCGACCACGACCCCGACCGCGAGCGCCGCGAGGATCGCGAGCCCGACCGGCCAGTCGAGGTTGACCGTCCCCACCGCGAGCACCGCGGCGGCGAGCCCGCTCACGGACCCGACCGACAGGTCGATCTGGCCGACGAGCAGCACGAGGACGACCCCGAGCGCGATGATCCCCGTGGGCGCGCTCTGGAGCGTGAGGTTGACGAGGTTCTCGGCCGAGAGGAACGCGGGGTTGATCGCGCCGAGCACGACCCAGATGACCAGCAGCGCGCCGACGATCGGGAGCATGCCGAGGTGGGCGCCGCGGAGCTGGCGCACGACGCTGCCGGACAGCACGCCCGAGCGGTCGAGCGCGGCGCCCGACGTGCGGCCGGGGACGCTCATCGGTGCACCGCCCCGGTGCCGCCGGAGCGCCGCTCGTGCCCCGGGCCGGTCGACGGTCGGCCCGTGCCGCTCGTCCGCGCCGGCCGGACCGCGCCGGTCATCGCGGCCAGCAGGTCCTCGTACGACGTGTCTCCCGGGAACTCGCCGTGCACGCGCCCGAGCCGCAGCACGAGGATGCGGTCGGCGACGGCCTGCAGGTCGCCCGCCTGGTGGCTGATGAGCACGACCGCGTGCCCGCGCTCGCGCAGCTTCTCGATGAGGTTGAGCACCTCGGCCGTCTGGCGGACGCCGAGGGCCGCCGTCGGCTCGTCGAGGACGAGGACGCGCGGCGCGCCGAGCAGGGCCCGGGCCACGGCGACGACCTGGCGCTGCCCGCCGGACAGCGTGCGCACGGGCTGCCGCACGGACGGCACGGTCGCGGCGAGCTGGTCGAGCAGGCCCCAGGCCTCGCGCTCCATGGCGATCTCGTCGAGGAACGGGCCGCGCAGCGTCTCCTGGCCGAGGAACACGTTCTCGACGACGTCGAGGTCGTCGACGAGCGCGAGCTGCTGGAACACCGCCGCGATGCCGTGCGCCCGCGCGGCCGCGGGCGAGTCGAGGACGACGGGCGCGCCGTCGAGCAGGACCTCGCCCGCGTCGGGGCGGAACGCGCCCGCGACGACGCCCGCGAGCGTCGACTTCCCCGCGCCGTTGTCGCCCACGACGGCGAGGACCTCGTGCTCGTGCACGTCCACGTCGACGTCGACGAGCGCGCGGACGCCGCCGAAGTTCTTGGAGACCCCCTGCAGGGAGAGGACGGGTGCGCTCACGGGGCGGCCTCCAGGAGCCCCGCCTGGACGCACGCGTCGACGTAGTACGGGGTGCAGATCTCGTCGACCGTGTGGACGCCGCCGTCGACGATGACGCGCTGCACGTCGTCGACCCCGACCGCGCGGGGCGCGAGGAGGAGGCTCGGCACGCCGTCGATGCTGGCGGTGGCGCGCGGGTCCTCGCCGCGCAGCACGCGGACCGCGAGCTCGGCCGCCGTGCGCGCCTGCTGGGCGGTCGCCTTGTAGACGGTCATGTACTGGTCGCCGGAGACGATGCGCTGGACCGCCGCGAGCTCGCCGTCCTGCCCCGTGGTCGGCGGGACGGGGTCCAGGCCGGCGGCCTTCATCGCGGCGATCGCGCCGCCCGCGATGCCGTCGCTCGCCGCGAAGACGCCGTCGACCCGGCCGGGGTACTGCGTGAGCTGCCCCTCGACCCACTCGGTCGCCTTGTCGGGGCTCCAGTCGGGGGTGTCGTACTCGGCGAGCACGTCGATGTCCTCTCCGTCGAAGGCTCGGTGGGCACCCGCCGCGTACTCCGCCGCGTTCGGGTCGGTCGGCGAGCCCTGGACGAACAGGACCCCCGGCCGCCGCCCGTCGGGGGGCGGGTCCTGCTCGGCGCGGTCGAGCACCGCGCCGACGAGCGCCTCCCCCATGAGGTACCCGATGAGCTCGTTGTCGAACGACACGTAGTAGTCGGCGCCGTCGACGAAGCGATCGTAGGCGATGACGGGCACCCCGAGCCGCTGGGCCTCCGCGACGATGCTCACCGCGGCGACGGCGTCCACGGCGTCGAGGACGAGGACGTCGGCCCCGCGCGCGAGCATCGACTCGGCCTGCTGCTGCTGGTTCGCGGCGTCCTGGGCGGCGTTGGCGTACAGGACCTCGCACGTGGGGCAGCGCTGCTCGACGACGCCGACGAAGGTCGGGCGGTCGGACGTCTCGTACCGCGCGGTCTTCGCCTCCGGCAGGAGGAGGCCGATGGTCCCCTCCGACGGGCCGGCCGGCGCCTCGGGCGCCGCGCAGCCCGCGAGCGCGAGGAGCGCGACGACGACGGCGGCCAGGGCGGTCGTCAGGGCCGCGCGACGGCGGGACGGCCCTGGTCGAGCGAACGTGGCCCCGTTCATGCGCTCACCCCCAGCGAGCCGCTGACGCGCGCGAGGTCGAGCGCGACGGCGAGCGCCCCGCGCACCTCGGCGGCGGAGCCGAGCTCGGACGCGACGACCCGGACCGGGCCCGCCGTGCTCGGCACGGTGCGCTGCTCGAGCGCGGTGCGCAGCGGACCCAGCAGGGCCTCGCCCGCCTCGGCGAGCTGACCACCGACGACGACGATCTCCGGGTCGACGAGGTTGCACAGGTTGGCGGCCGCGACGCCCAGGTGCTGGCCGGCGTCGAACAGGACCCGCCGGCACCCCGGGTCGCCCTCCTGGGCGCGCGCGATGACGTCGCGCAGGGTGAGAGGACCGCGGCTCTCGGAGAGCATGGACAGCAGGACCCCGGCCCCGACGTACATCTCGAGGCACCCGCGGTTGCCGCAGCGGCACACCGGGCCGTTCTCGTCGATGGTGACGTGGCCGATCTCGCCCGCGACCCCCGCGCGCCCGTGGACGACGCGCCCGCCGAGGACGAGCCCCCCGCCCACGCCGTGGGAGACGCGCAGGTACGCGACGGCGTCGTGCCCGACGGCCGCCCCGAACCGGGTCTCGGCGAGCGCGCCGAGGTTGGCGTCGTTGTCCACGGTAACGGGGGCGCCGAGCTCGGCCTCCAGCATCTCGGGCACGACGACGCCGTCCCAGCCGCGCATCATCCCGACGGTCGCGATCCGGCCCGCGCGCACGTCCACGGGTGCGGGGACGCCGACGCCGACGGCGAGCAGCTCGTCCGGGGCGGCGTCGACCGACGCGACCATCTCCTCGACCAGGAGCGCGGCACGCTGCAGCCCCGTGTCGGCGCGGTGGTCGGGGGCGAGCGGCATGCGCTGGTCGGCGAGGACGCGCATGGACGCGTCGGCGAGCGCGACCCGCATCGACCGGGTGCCGAAGTGGACGCCCGCGACGAGCCCGAGGTTGCGCGCGAGCGTGACCTGGAGCGCGCGGCGGCCGCTGCGCGTGGACGGCGAGGTGTGCAGCACGCCCGCGCCGGTGAGCTCCTTGACGATGTTGGAGACGGTGGCCGGGGACAGCCCGGTGACGCCGGCCAGCTCGATCTGCGTGAGGGAGCCACGCTGCTGGACGGCG
>JAQSXO010000195.1 GCA_029256625.1 Cellulosimicrobium sp.
CACCGGTACGACACGGAGACGCCGCTCGAGGAGACGATGCAGGCGTTCGCGGACATCGTCCGGCAGGGCAAGGCCCTGTACATCGGCGTCTCCGAGTGGACGGCGGACCAGATCCGCGCGGGCCACGCGCTCGCGCGGGACCTCGGCTTCCAGCTCATCTCGTCCCAGCCGCAGTACTCGATGCTGTGGCGCGTCATCGAGGAGGAGGTCGTGCCGACGTCGCGCGAGCTGGGCCTGTCGCAGATCGTCTGGTCCCCGATGGCCCAGGGCGTGCTCTCGGGCAAGTACCTGCCCGGCCAGGCGGCCCCCGCGGGTTCGCGCGCGGCCGACGAGAAGGCGGGCCGCGGCGGGATCTCGCAGTTCATGACCGACGACGTCCTGACCCGGGTGCAGGGCCTCAAGCCCGTCGCGGACGAGCTGGGCCTGACCATGCCGCAGCTTGCCGTCGCGTGGGTCCTCCAGAACGACAACGTCGCGGCGGCGCTCGTCGGGGCCTCCCGACCCGAGCAGGTCGCCGAGAACGTCGAGGCGTCGGGCGTGACGATCCCGGCCGAGCTCCTGGCCCGCATCGACGAGGTCCTCGGCGACGCCGTCGAGCGGGACCCGGGCAAGACGGCGGAGAACGCGCCGCAGACGCGCGTGGCCTGAGTCCGGCGCGTCTGCGCGGCGACGGCCCCGGCGGTGTTCCGCCGGGGCCGTCGCCGTCTCCTCACCGGCCGGGCTCGGGCATGCCTCCCTCGCCCGGCCGGGGGCCTGCGGTCACGGGGACCGGGTCCCGCGACGGCACACCGGCGGCCGGCTCGCCGTCACCGCGGACGGACGGCGGGGCGCCGAACCCTCGCGGGGCGAACCAGCGCGCGGTGAGCTGGACGATCGGTCCGACACCGAGCGCGTAGGCGACCGTCGCCCAGCCGAGCGTGCCGCCGAGCGCCCAGCCCAGCGTCACGACGACGACCTCGATGAGGGTGCGCACGAGGCGCACCGACCACCCCGTGCGCGCGACCAGGCCGGTCATGAGCCCGTCGCGCGGGCCGGGGCCCAGGCGCACCCCGAGGTAGGCCGAGGTGGCGAGCCCGTTGAGCACGATCCCACCGAGGGCGAGCGCGACGCTCGCGGCGACGCCCGGGTCGGGCACGAGCCGCGCGACGAGCGCGATCGCCGGGTCGATGGTCACCGTGATGACGACGACGTTCGTGATCGTCCCGATCCCGGGCCGCTGCTTCAGCGGGATCCACGCGAGCAGCGCGAGCACGCTGAGCGACCCGACGACGACACCGAACGGCAGCCCCGTGCGGCGCACGACGCCCTGGTGCAGCACGTCCCACGGCATCCCGCCCTGGCCGGCGTGGATGAGCATCGCCATGGAGAGCGCGTAGGCGAGCAGGCCGAGGAGGAGCTGGACGGTGCGGCGGGTGGGGCTCATGCCTGTCATCTTCAGCGCCAAGTGGCATCGACATCCATAGCCAATCGCGAGAGAGTGGCCCCATGAGCCTCGCCCCCGCCGGGATCGTCGACGTCCACCGGCACCTCTCTCCCACGGCAGCGGCCCGGCTGCTGGGCCGCTGGCACGCCGGCGGCCCCGCGTACACCGCGCTGGCCGACGCGCTGCGTGCCGCCGTGCTCGCCGGCACGCTCCCGCCGCACACGAGGCTCCCGTCGGAGCGCGACCTCGCGGCGGCGCTCGGCGTCTCGCGGACGACCACCGCGGCCGCGTACGGGCGGCTGCGCGAGCTGGGCTTCGCGCGCTCGCGCACGGGGTCGGGGACCGTCGTCGTGCTCCCCCGCGCGACCCGGACCCGGACCGCACCCCGCGCGCGCGGGGGCGACGCCCCGCCCGCGCCGGCCCCCCACGTGGCCCCCATCGACCTCGCCGACCTCTCCCAGGCGACCTCCGCCGCGCCGAGCGGTCTGCACGCCGCGTACTCGCGCGCGCTCGAGCGCCTCCCCGAGTACCTGTCCGGCGGCGGCTACGAGCCCTACGGCGTCGGCGTCCTCCGCGAGGCGGTCGCCGACCACCACACGCGGCGCGGCACGCCGACGACACCGGACGAGGTGCTCGTCACGACCGGCGCCCAGCACGCGATCACGACCCTCGCCGGCACGCTCCTCGGCACCGGGGACCGCGCCGTCGTGCAGTCGCCGACGTACTACCACGCGATGGAGGCCCTGCGCCGCACGGGCGCGCGTCTCGTCCCCCTCCCCGTGGGGCGCGGCGACCGCGACCCCCATGCCGGCCGCGAGCGGGACGCGCCCGGGTTCGACGTCGACCTCTTCGGCTCGACGCTGCGCCAGGTCTCGCCCCGGCTGGTGTACCTCGTGCCCGACTTCCACAACCCGACCGCCTACACGCTCACGGCCGAGGAGCGTGCCGGCGTGCGCGACGCCGCGGCGCGCCACCGCGTGACCGTGGTCGGCGACGAGACCCTGACGGACCTCGACCTCGACGGCGACCCGGACGCCGTCGGCCCCGTCGCCGAGCCCCTCGCGGGCGACGGCACGTCTGCGTACGTCGTCACCGTGGGCTCGGCGTCCAAGTCGTTCTGGGGCGGGCTGCGCGTCGGGTGGGTCCGCGCCCACCCCGACCTCGTCGCGCGGCTCGCGCGCACGCGGCAGTCCGCCGACATCGCCACCGCGGTGCTGGAGCAGCTCGCGGTCGTCGAGCTGCTGGACGAGGCGGGCAGCGTCCTCGCCGAGCGTCGACGGATGCTGCGCGCGCAGCGCGACCTGCTGTGCGGGCTCCTGACCGGCGCCCTGCCCGACTGGCGCGTTCACGTGCCGGAGGGCGGGCTGTCCCTGTGGGTCGACGTCGGCGCGCCGGTCGCCCAGGCGTTCGCTGCCGCCGCGGCCGCGGAGGGCGTCCTCGTCAACGCCGGCCCGACGTTCACCCCCGACGGCAGCGCGGCGGACCGGCTCCGCCTCACGTTCTCGCGTCCGCCCGACGAGCTGGAACGGGCCGTCCCGCGGCTCGCCGCCGCATGGTCACGCGTGGCGGGCTGACGCCGCCCCGGGTCGTCGGAGGGCGACGACCGCGGTCAGCGAGAGCGGAGCTCGACGGGCGCGGTCGCCTGCGCGCCGTCGTGCAGGAGCCGTGCGACGGCGGCGCCCTCGGCGGCGAGGGTGCGCCACGTCTCGCCGAGCCACTGCTCGGCGTCGTACTGCGTCGTGAAGACGGGGCTCACCGGCGCCCCGAGGACGCGGCCCTCGGCGTCGTCGAGCTCCCAGACCCACTGCGGCCGGATCATCGTGCCTCCTTCGCCTCGGCGCCCCGCACGTGCTCGCCCGGCTCCGGGTGGCGCACGAGCGACCGGTTGATGCGCGCCGCCCAGAGCGGGCCCTGGTAGAGGAACCCGGTGTACCCCTGGACGAGGTCGGCACCCGCGTGCAGGTAGTCGCGGGCGTCGTGCGCGGTCGTGATGCCCCCGACGCCGATGATCGCGCGGCGCGCCCCGAGGCGCTCGCGCAACCGCGCGACGACCGCGAGGCCGCGTGCGCGCACGGGCGGGCCGGAGAGCCCGCCAGGCCCGCGGTCGTGACCGATCGTCGTGTTCACGGCGACGACGCCGTCGAGGTCGAGCTCGTCGACGAGGTCGGCGACCGCGTCCACGTCCTCGTCCGCGAGGTCGGGCGCGATCTTGACGAGCAGCGGGACCCGGGAGACCCCCGCGGCCGCGGTGGCCGCGTCGGCGGACTCGCGCACCGCCACGAGGATCGGGCGCAGCGACTCGACCTCCTGGAGGTCGCGCAGGCCGGGGGTGTTGGGCGAGGACACGTTGACGACGAGGTAGTCGGCGTGCGGCGCGAGCAGCCCCGCGCTCGTCGCGTAGTCGGCCGCGGCACCCTCCGCGGGCGTGACCTTCGTCTTGCCGATGTTGGCGCCCACGAGCACGGCACGCCCCGACCTCGTCGAGCGCAGCGCCTCGAGCCGACGGGCGGCCGCCGCCGCACCCTCGTTGTTGAAGCCCATGCGGTTGCGCACGCCCATCACGTCGAGCTCGCGCCACAGCCGCGGCTTCTCGTTGCCCGGCTGCGCGTGCGCGGTGACCGTGCCGATCTCGACGAACGCGAAGCCGAGCATCGTCAGCCCGCGCACGGCGCGCGCGTCCTTGTCGAACCCGCCGGCAAGGCCGAAGGGCGCGGGGAAGACCTTGCCCAAGACCTCGACGCTGCCCCGGCCCCCGGCCGCACGGCCCAGGTACGGGGCGAGCGCGCCCTGCACGACGTCGCGCAGCACGGGCACCCGGCCGACGGCGCCGATGAGGTCGAACGCGACGTGGTGCGCGCGCTCGGGGTCCATCCGACGGAAGACGGTGTCGAAGAGCAGCCCGTACAGGAGCGGTCGGCGGCGGGTCATGCGGCGTCCTCCGGGGCGTCGGTGGTGGTGCGGGTGCTGGTGGTGCTCGGGGTGTCGTCCTGCGAGGCGGCGCCCGGACGGGTGCGCCAGAGCCACCACAGCCCCACGAAGGGCAGGACGAGCGGCACGTAGCCGTAGCCGTGGCCGAAGCCGGACCAGACCGTCGCACGCGGGAAGGCCTCGGCGTCGGCGAGCGAGAACGCGCCGACGGCGAGCACGCCGACGAGCTCGACGCCCACCGCGACCCACGCGACACGGCGCGCGACGGCCCCGCCCCGGGCGAGCGCGATCGTCGCGACGACGTACACCGCCGCCGCGAGCGCCGACAGCGCGTACGCGAGCGGCGCCTCGTGCCAGTCGCGCAGGAGCTGTACGGCCGCGCGCGCCGTGGCCGCGAGGGCGAAGATCCCGTACACGGCCACGAGGACGCGGCCGAAGCCGGTGTTCGTGCGACGGGGGCGCGGCGTCCCGTCCGGGGCGGCAGGTGCGCTCATGGCGAGGACCTCCAGGTCAGGCGTTCCAGATCTGCCACAGGCGCCACTCGAGGAACGCGACGGTGAGCGCGGCGACCGCGAGCACGACGGAGCTCCAGCGCGAGCGCTCCGCGAAGGCCCACAGCGCGGCGACGGGCAGGATGAAGAGGGCGGTGACGAGGTAGCCCCACAGCAGCACGGGGTCGCTCGGCGCGGTCCCGGTGGCGCCGAGCACGCCCAGGACGACCGCCTGCACGAGGATCAGGCCCTCGATCACCGCCGCCCCCCAGAGCTGGCGCAGGATCACCGCGCGGTCGCGCGCGACGAAGACGAGCGCCCACCCGGCGAGCGCGACGCACGCCGCGACCACGAGCAGCAGGAGGGGAAGGACCACGCGGCCGAGCGTACCGGGGGCGGCCCGCGGCCACGGAATCGGTCCACGGGCCCCGCCGCCGTCGCGGGGGCAGGCGCGCCGCCCCCGGGGATAGCATCGCGGGGTGGCTGAACTGACCGTCTCCAGCAAGAATCCCGCCGGTGCCAAGGTCGACGCGCTCGTCGTCGGCACCCACACGACGTCCGACGGCGTCGCGATCGTCGGGGGCGACCTGCCCCGCCCGGTGGTCGCCGCCCTCGAGGACCTCGCACCCGCGCTCGGCATCACGGGCGCACCCGACGAGGTCCGCAAGGTGCCAGCCGGGCCCGAGCTCAAGGCCGACGTGCTCGTGCTGGTGGGCCTCGGCGCCCGCCGTGCCGACGGCACCTTCAGCACCGAGGCCCTGCGCCGCGCCGCCGGTGCCGCGCTGCGCGCCCTGGCCGGGACGTCGTCGGTCGCCGTCGCGCTCCCCGTCGAGGACGAGGCCGAGCTCGGCGCGGTCGCCGAGGGTGCGCTGCTCGGCGCGTACGCGTTCGCTCGCTACCGCACGGGCGAGGCCGCGTCGTCGGCCGCGAGCCGCCCGCCCGCGACCGTCGACGTCCTCGCCGCGAGCGCGCGCAGTTCCGCGGCCAAGGCCGCCGTGGAGCGGGCGAAGGTCGTCGCCGCCGCCGTCAACGCCACGCGCGACCTCGTCAACGCCGCGCCCAACGACCTCTTCCCGGCCGCGTTCGCCGACGCCGCGAAGCAGGCCGTCAAGGACTCCGGCGCCAAGGGCCTCAAGGTCACGGTGCTCGACGACAAGGCGCTCGCCGCGGGCGGGTACGGCGGCCTGGTCGGCGTGGGCCAGGGCTCGGCGCGCGGGCCGCGCCTCGTCAAGGTCGCCTACGCCCCGTCACGACCGGCCGCGAAGGTCGCCCTGGTCGGCAAGGGCATCACGTTCGACTCGGGCGGCATCTCGATCAAGCCCGCCAAGGGCATGGAGGCGATGAAGTCCGACATGGCCGGCGCCGCCGCCGTGCTGCAGACCGTGGTCGCTGCCGCGCGTCTCGGCCTGCCCGTCGCCGTCACCGGCTGGCTGTGCCTCGCGGAGAACATGCCGTCGGGCACCGCTCAGCGCCCGTCCGACGTCATCACGATCCGCGGCGGCAAGACCGTCGAGGTGCTCAACACCGACGCCGAGGGCCGCCTGGTCATGGCCGACGGCCTCGTCGCGGCGGTCGAG
>JAQSXO010000562.1 GCA_029256625.1 Cellulosimicrobium sp.
CTGCTCGCCCATGCGGAACGCGAGGTCCGCGCCCCCGATCACCGTCTCGTAGTCGACCCACGTGTTGCCGAACGTCGCGCCGTCGAGCGTCGCCGACTGGACGTAGAACGCGTCCTCGGAGACGCCGTCGGCCGTCACCGTGAAGGCGCTGCCGTCGTCGTAGGTGATGGTCGTGGAGTCGAAGAACGGCGAGCCGATCTGGTACTCGGACGACCCGGCCGTCACCGGGAAGAGGCCGACGGCCGCGGCGACGAACATCGTCGACATCGTGCCGGCGTCGTTGTCCATCGTGGGGAGCATGCCGCGCGGGTCGAGCTGGTAGACCTTCGTCTTCACGGGCGGCGTGAACTCGCCGCCGCCGCTCGGGACGGCGCTGGAGGAGCCGGTCGCGATGTACCGGTTCCAGGTCTCCTTCGTGTAGATCGCGCGCGCCCACTTCTGCGTCAGGCTCGGCTCGCCCGTGTAGTTGAACAGGTACGGCGCCTGGAGGTCGATCTCGTTCGCGTTCGAGTGGAGCATGGCCTTGCCGTCGTCCGGCGCGTGCTCGCCGAACATGTGGCGCATCGCGAGGCGCGCCGCCTCGGGGCCGCCCATCGCCTCGACCAGCGCGTCCATGTCGTACGCGTCGTACCAGTGGTACTGCCAGAGCGTGCCCTGGTAGAGGCTCGCGGCCTCGAAGCGCTCGTAGTCGGCGCTCTGCCACGAGCCGTCGGCGGCGCGCGGGGTGAGGAGGCCGACCTGCGTGCCGTCGGCCGCGGTCCACGCGCCCGGCTTGGTGAGCTTCTCGATCGGCCACGACGCCTGCTCGCGCATCGTCTGCGCCTCGTCGGCCAGGCCGAGCTCGTCCGCGATCACCGACAGGCCGTACTGGTCGTAGCCGCGCTGCACCGACGCGCCGGGGTTGCCCGCCACGTAGCCGCGCTGGAGCTCGTCCGCGCTGTACTGCCCCACGAGCCGCTTGAGCGCCGGGTACGCCTCGTCGAGGCGGTCGAACCCGTCGAAGCCCTTGGCGATCGCGTCCGCGACCACGACGGACGACCGCTCCCAGCGGACCGTCGGGACCGAGTGCACGAACCCGCCGAGGCCGCTGCCCGTGCCGGTCGCCTCGGCGTCGGCGAACAGGTAGACGAGCGACTGCACCATGTCGCGGTACAGCGCCGGGTCGATGTACGCGATGACGGAGAACTTGCGGAAGTCGTCCCACGTGGCCCACGAGTCGTAGTACGTGAAGCCCTGCGCGGCGTGCACCGCGCCGTCGACGCCGCGGTACGTGCCCGACGTGCTCGTCGCGTTCATCGGCATCGCGAACATGCGGTACAGGTGCGGTCGGGTCGGTCGCCGTCGAGGCGTCGATCGCGACCCGCCCGAGCGTCGCGTTCCACTCCGCGCGCGTGCGGTCGCGGATCGCGTCGAACGGCAGCTCACCGAGCTCGACCTGCTGGTCGACCCGCGCCTGCTCGACGCTCACCGGAGACAGCGTGACCTGCAGGCCGACGTCCCCCGCGTCGGCCGGGTCGAACGTGAGGATCGCGCCGGTGTCGACGCCGTCCTGGGCCGTCGCGTCGACGAGCTTGTCGTCGTCGCCCCACGTCTGCACCGTCGCGGGCTGGAGCGTGCGCGCGGTGTAGTACAGCGTGTAGGCGGCGTTGTAGAAGTAGCCGGTCACCTGCCCGGACAGCTCCACGGTGCCGTCCGCGCGCGTCTCGACCTCCACCGACGACGACCGCCGGCTCGTGTTGTTGGTCTCGAGGTCGACGACGAGGCTCGGCGTCGAGCCCTCGGGGAACGCGTAGCGGTGCACGCCCGAGCGCGTGGTCGCCGCGACCTCGGCCTCGATCGTGCCCGGCGCGGCCGCGATGGCGCCGTCCTTGCCCGCGATGTTGCCCAGGCCGACGGAGTAGAAGCCCGGACCGGCGACCTCGTCGTCGTGCGAGAACGGGTGCGCGTACGTGCCCGTGCCGGGCCGTGCCGTGTACGACCCGGAGGTCGGGACCACGAGGATGTCACCGCCGCCGCCGGAGCCCCCCACCCCGTCGAGGTTGGTGTGCGTGAAGCCCGAGATCTTCGACTGCGCATAGTCGTACCCGGTGTTGTTGCGGCCCGGCGTCGTGCGCGGGTTCACCTTTGCGAGGCCGTTGGGCGCCTGCGCGGCCGGCATGTCGTTGCCGTAGTCCCCCTCCGTGCCGACGAACACGTCGACGAGCGACGCGAGGTCGCCCTCGGCGACGTTCGCCGCAGGGGCCGCGACGGCCGCGGCCGGTGGCAGGACGCCGACGGCGAGCGCCGCGGCGAGGGCACCCGCGAGGGCGCCCACGAGCCGGTTGCGACCGCCTCGTCGGGGGTGGGGTACGGACGTCGGGCTGGCCCCGCGTCGTCCGACAGCGCTGTCAAGACGCGCGGCAGATGGTCTGGCCACGAAAGCTCTCCTTGGGGGGTCGTGCCGAGGCTGCTCCGCCTCGCCGCGCCCACGGTACGTGGCGGACCGGGCCGCCTCAAGACCCCG
>JAQSXO010000196.1 GCA_029256625.1 Cellulosimicrobium sp.
GCGGACCGGCAGGCCCGACGCGCGCGCGAACTCCTCGTCGTGGCTCACGGAGAACAGTGCCGCGCGCAGCCCGACGCCGACGAGCAGGATCACGGCGCTGAGCACGACCGTGAGGACGAGGTCCGACGACGTGACGGTCGAGATGGAGCCGAACAGGTACTGCATGAGGCTCCCCGAGGAGCCGCCGGCGAGCCCGATGAGCAGGACGCCGCCGGCGATGCCGCCGTAGAAGAGGAGCGCGAGCGCCAGGTCGCCGCTCGTGCGGCCGCGCTCGCGCACGACCTCGATGGCGACCGCGCCGAGCACGGCCGCGACGACGGCGCCGGGGATCGCGAGCGCGTCGTTCGGGACGACGCCCATCGCCGCCCCGACGAGCCACCCGAGCGCGACGCCGGTGAGCGCGACGTGCCCGATCCCGTCGCCGAGGAGCGACAGCTTGCGCTGCACGAGGTAGGTGCCCACGACGGGCGCGCTGACCCCGACCAGCAGCGCGGCGAGCAGCGCGCGCTGCATGAGCGGGTCGGTGAGCATCGCGGAGATCTCGGAGAACATCGTGGTCATGAGGCCGTCCTGGGTGCGTGGCCCGCGGCGAGGTCGGGGTTCAGGGTGTCGGTGAGCCCGGTCTTCGGGCCGGCGGAGCGGTTGTCGCTGTCGGCGGGCTCGTGCGGGTGCAGGTGCTGGTGCGCGACGCCGGCGTGGGTCGACGACGCGCGGGGCGGGGCGCCGTCGTGCACGACGCGGCCGTGGCGCAGCACGACCGCGCGCTCGATGAGCGGGGCGAGCGCGCCGAGCTCGTGGAGCACGACGAGCACGGTGAGCCCGTCGCCCACGAGCCGCGTCATGGTGGCGGCGAACGCCTCCTGGCTGGGCTTGTCGACCCCCGCGACCGGCTCGTCGAGGACGAGCAGGTCGGGCCGCCGGACCAGGGCGCGCGCGATGAGCACGCGCTGCTGCTGTCCGCCCGACAGCTCGGCGGTCGAGTCGTCGGCACGGTCGGCGAGGCCCACGAGGTCGAGCGCCTCCGTCGTGCGCGTGCGCCAGCCGCGGGGGAGCCGGAGCCGGCCCCCGCCGAGGAGGCCGGACGCCACGACCTCGGACGCCGTGGAGGGCATGCCCGACGGTGCGCTCACGCGCTGGGGCACGTAGCCGAGGCGCTGCCAGGGCAGGCGCGGCCCGAGCGGTGCGCCGAAGAGGTCGACGGAGCCGCGGGACAGCGGGACGATCCCGACGAGCGCGCGCACGAGCGTGGACTTGCCCGAGCCGTTGGCGCCGAGGACGGAGACGACCTCGCCGGCGCGCACGGTCAGGTCGATGCCGCGCAGGATCTCGCTCCCGCCGAGGGTCACGTGGACGTCGCGCGCGGCGACGAGCTCCGCTGCGCTCGTCATGAGCAGACGAGGCCGGAGGTGAGCGCCTCGAGGTTGGACTCCATGACCTCACGGTAGTCCGTCGCGCCCTCCGCGAGGCTCTCGAGCGGGTCGAGCAGAGCGGTCTGGACGCCGAGGTCGTCGGCGAGCGTCTGGGTCACCTTGGGGCTGACGAGCGTCTCGAAGAAGAGCGTGGTCACGCCGTTCTCCCGGACGACCTCGCCCACCTCGCGCAGGCGCGCGGGCGAGGGCTCGGCCTCGGGGTCGATCCCGGAGATGCCGACCTGGTGCAGGTCGTAGCGCTCCGCGAGGTAACCGAACGCCTCGTGCGACGTCACGAGGGTCGCGCCCGCGCACGGGGCGAGCGCCTGCGCGTACTCGGCGTCGAGGTCGTCGAGGTCCGCGGTGAGGGCGGCGGCCCCGGCCGCGTAGTCCTCCGCGTGGTCGGGGTCGATCGCGGAGAGCTCGTCCGCGACGGCGTCGCCGACGGCGGCGAGGCGCGTCGGGTCGAGCCAGAAGTGCGGGTCCGTCGGGCCGTGGTCGTGGCCGTCGCCCGACTCGTCCGCGTGCTCGGCGTGCTCCTCCGCGCTCTCGTCGGCGTGCGCGTCCGCGTCCTCGCCCGGGTGCTCCTCGAGCCCCGCCGACCCGGCGGCGTCGACGACGTGCTCCGGGGCGCGCTGCTCGATGCCCTCGTCGACCGCGGGCTGGAAGCCCGACAGGTAGACGACGAGGTCGGCGTCGCCGATCGAGCGCACCTGGGCGGGCGCGAGCTCGAGGTCGTGCGGCTCGGCCGCGGGCGGGGTGAGGTTGGAGACGTCGACGTGCTCGCCGCCGACCTGCTCGACGACGTACTGGAGCGGGTAGAACGACGCGAGCACCTGGAGCCGCCCGTCGTCGCCGCCACCGGAGCCGCCGTCGCCGGGTGAGCAGGCTGCGACGAGCGCGGCCGTGGCGAGGACGGCGGTGGTGGCGAGGGCGCGACGGCGCCGGGCGGGGGAGCGGTGCATGGTTCCAGTGTCCGCCTTCTTGAGAATGGATGTCAAAACCGTTCCCGGTGAGGCCCGTCACGGCCGGGTACGCTGGTCGGTCGGCGCCCGTGCGGGCGTCGCCCACCCGTCCAGCCCCCACGAGCCACGTGCGGGGCCGTGAGCACCAGGAGTGATGTCCGTGGCCGCAGCGCCCTCACCCACCGCCCGTCTCGACGCCGTCGTCTCCCTCGCCAAGCGGCGCGGGTTCGTCTTCCCCTCGGGCGAGATCTACGGCGGCACCCGCTCCGCGTGGGACTACGGGCCCCTGGGTACCGAGCTCAAGGAGAACATCAAGAAGCAGTGGTGGCGCGCGATGGTCACCAGCCGCGACGACGTCGTCGGCCTCGACTCGTCCGTCATCCTCCCGCGCCAGGTCTGGGTCGCCTCGGGCCACGTCGGGGTCTTCACCGACCCGCTCACGGAGTGCCTGCACTGCCACAAGCGGTTCCGCGAGGACCAGATGATCGAGGAGTTCGAGGAGAAGAAGGGCCGCGCGCCCGAGGGCGGCCTCGCCGAGATCGTGTGCCCCAACTGCGGTACGCGCGGGCAGTGGACCGAGCCCCGCGACTTCAACATGATGCTCAAGACCCACCTCGGCCCGGTCGAGGACGAGTCCGGCCTGCACTACCTGCGCCCCGAGACGGCGCAGGGCATCTTCGTGAACTTCGCCAACGTCATGGGGGCGAGCCGCAAGAAGCCGCCGTTCGGCATCGGCCAGATCGGCAAGTCGTTCCGCAACGAGATCACGCCCGGCAACTTCATCTTCCGCACGCGCGAGTTCGAGCAGATGGAGATGGAGTTCTTCGTCGAGCCGGGCACGGACGCCGAGTGGCACCAGTACTGGATCGACACGCGCACCGACTGGTACGTCGACCTGGGCATCGCGCGCGACAACCTGCGCCTCTACGAGCACCCGCAGGAGAAGCTGTCGCACTACTCGACCCGCACGGTCGACATCGAGTACCGCTTCGGCTTCTCCGGCTCGGAGTGGGGCGAGCTCGAGGGCATCGCGAACCGCACCGACTTCGACCTCAAGACGCACGCCGAGCACTCCGGCAAGGACCTGTCGTACTTCGACCAGACGAAGAACGAGCGCTGGGTGCCCTACGTCATCGAGCCCGCCGCCGGCCTCACGCGCTCGCTCATGGCGTTCCTCGTCGAGGCGTACACCGAGGACGAGGCGCCGAACGCCAAGGGTGGGGTGGACACGCGCACCGTGCTGCGCCTCGACCACCGCCTCGCGCCGGTCAAGGCCGCCGTCCTGCCGCTGAGCCGCAACGAGCAGCTCTCGCCCAAGGCGAAGGACCTCGCGACGGAGCTGCGCAAGTACTGGAACGTGGACTTCGACGACGCCGGGGCCATCGGCCGTCGGTACCGCCGCCAGGACGAGATCGGCACGCCGTTCTGCATCACGGTCGACTTCGACACGCTCGACGACCAGGCCGTGACGATCCGGCACCGTGACTCGATGGCCCAGGAGCGCGTCGCGCTCGACAAGGTCACGGAGTACCTCGCCGGGCACCTGCTGGGCGCCTGACCGTCCGCCCGGCGCACGCCGGGCACGCAGGAGGGGCGGGACCGTTCGCCGGTCCCGCCCCTCCGTTCGCGTCGTGTCGGGACGCGTCGCCCCCGTGCGGCCTCGCGCTAGCGGGCCGCCCCCTTCGCCCGGTTGAGCAGGCCGATCACGAGGCTCACGACCAGCACGATGATGCCGATCCAGATGAGAACCTTCGCGGCCTCGATGGCGACGCCGAGGATGAGCAGCACGGCGCCGACGATGACCAGGATGAGCCAGAGAGGCATGTCGTCCCTTTCGTCCGTGTCCGGCCTGGATTGCCGGACCTCCTCAACACTGCCACGACCGGCCGCTGCTCGCTCGTCGAACGGCTCTCGCGGGTGGGCCTGCGCCGGATGGGACAATGGAGCGCGTGACTGCTCCCGCCCCCGTCCTCAGCACCTCGACCGCCGACCCCGGCACGGCCTCCGCCGGCACGGGTCCGCTGCTCGCGCCGCTGCGGATCGGCCCGATCGTCGTCGAGACGCCGGTCGTCCTCGCCCCGATGGCGGGCGTCACGAACCGTGCGTTCCGCACGCTGTGCCGCGAGGCCGGCGCGAGCGGCGGTGACGACCCGGGCCTCTACGTGGCCGAGATGGTGACGAGCCGCGCGCTCGTCGAGCGCAACACGGAAGCTCTGCGCATCGTGACGTTCGGCGCGGACGAGACGCCCCGCTCCGCGCAGGTGTACGGCGTCGACCCGGCGACCGTCCGCGAGGCCGTGCGCATCATCGTCGCGGAGGACCGCGCCGACCACGTCGACCTCAACTTCGGGTGCCCCGTGCCCAAGGTGACGCGCAAGGGCGGGGGAGCGGCGCTGCCCTGGAAGCGGGACCTCTTCACCGCGATCGTGCGGGGCGCCGTCGAGGCGGCGCGGCCCTACGGCGTGCCGGTGACGGTGAAGATGCGCAAGGGCATCGACGACGACCACCTCACCTACCTCGAGGCAGGCCGCATCGCCGAGGGCCTCGGCGTCGCCGCGGTCGCGCTGCACGCGCGCACGGCCGCCGAGCACTACTCGGGCACCGCGGACTGGACGGCGATCGCCCGCCTCAAGGAGGCGGTCACGAGCGTGCCCGTGCTCGGCAACGGCGACATCTGGTCCGCCGAGGACGCCGTCCGTATGGTGCAGGAGACGGGCTGCGACGGCGTCGTCGTCGGCCGCGGCTGCCAGGGGCGGCCGTGGCTGTTCGCCGACCTCGCCGCCGCGTTCGCGGGCCGCCCCGAGCGAGTGCAGCCCGGGCTGCGCGAGGTGGCCGACACGATCTACCGCCACGGCGAGCTCATGATCGAGTACTTCGACGGCGACGAGGGCAAGGGCATGCGCGACCTGCGCAAGCACATGGCCTGGTACCTCAAGGGCTACGCGGTGGGCGGCGACGCGCGCCGCGCGCTCGCGATGGTCTCGACCCTCGACGAGCTGCGCGGGCACCTCGACGCGCTCGACCAGGACGCCCCGTACCCCGGCGAGGCCGCCGAGGGGCAGCGCGGTCGCGCCGGGTCGCCCAAGACGCCGCACCTGCCCTACGGCTGGCTCGACTCGCGCGAGCTCGACGCCGAGCACGAGGAGCGCCTGCGCGAGGCCGAGCTGAGCGTCTCCGGCGGCTGAGACGACGACGGCCGAGGTCCGCACCGGACCCTGGCCGTCGTCGGGCCTGCGACGTGTCGTCAGTGCGAGCGCAGCCACACCGTCGTGTCGGACGGCACGCGGACCTGCGGGTCCGCGGACCGGTCGGTGAGCACCGGGCCCGACGCCACGAGCACCTCCGCGTCGTGCGGCAGGACGACCGGCTCGGCGCCGAGGTTCGCGAGGACCACGACGTCGCGGTTGCGCAGCGCGACGACGTCCGCCGAGTCGGCGTAGTCCTCGACCCACGCGAGCGTGCCGGTGCCGAGGCGCTCCGCGCGGCGCGTCGCGAGCGCGGTGCGGTACGTCTCGTACGTCGATCCCTCGATGCCGCGCTGCACGTCGGCGGCGTACCGCGCGTAGGACGCGGGCTGCGGGAGCCACGTCTTGCCGCTCGGGCCGAAGCCGAACCCGTCGGCGGCCGCGTGCCACGGGATCGGGATGCGGCAGCCGTCACGGCCCGCCTCGGCGCCCTGGGTGCGGAAGAACGCGGGGTCCTCGCGCACGTCGTCGGGCAGCGCGGTGTGCTCGGGCAGGCCCAGCTCCTCGCCCTGGTACAGGTACGACGACCCGGGCAGGCCGAGCATGAGGAGCGACGCGGCGCGCGCGCGGCGCAGGCCGAGCTCCTCGTCGGGCTGCGGGTCGTGCGCGAAGATCCCGTTGGGACGCAGGCCGGGGTCGGCGAGGCCGAGGCGCGACGCGTGCCGCACGACGTCGTGGTTCGACAGGACCCACGTGGTGGGCGCGCCGACCTCGTCGTTCGCGCGCAGCGACGCCGCGATCACGGTGCGCAG
>JAQSXO010000197.1 GCA_029256625.1 Cellulosimicrobium sp.
GTCGAGGTCGCGCCGGCCGCCGCCAAGTTCGGCAAGCAGATCCGCTACGCCGACCGGCGCGGGATCCCGTTCGTCTGGTTCCCGGGGCGCGTCGAGGAGGACGGGACGCGCTCGCCGGACCAGGTGAAGGACATCCGCTCGGGCGAGCAGGTGGACGCCGACCCTGCGACGTGGGAGCCGCCGGCCGAGGACCGCTTCCCGCGCGTGGTGCCGGCGGCCGGCTGACCGACCGGCGACCGCCCGCCCGGCGGGAGGGGAGGCGACGTGACCGGACCGGTCGAGCTCGCGCTGCCGTTCACCGGCACCTGGCTCGTGCAGAACAGTCCCGCACGCCGCGTCCCGAGCCACGGGACGCACCTGTTCGCCACGACGTACGCGATCGACTTCGTGGCGGTCCGCGGCCGCCGCACCGCGGACGTGCGCGACTGGCGCACCGCTCTCGGCACCGAGCCGCCGGAGCGGTTCCTCGCGTTCGGCCTGCCCGTCCTCGCCCCCGCCGCGGGCACCGTCGTCGCGGTGCACGACGGCGAGCCCGACCACGAGGCCCGGCGCTCGCCGTCCGCGCTGCTCGGGTACGCGCTGACGCAGGCGTCCCGGGCGCGCGCGGGAGGGGCGGCGCTCGCGGGCAACCACGTGGTGCTCGCGCTCGACGCGCCGAACGTCTTCGTGGTCCTCGCCCACCTGCGGCGCGGCTCGGTCGCGGTGCGTCCGGGTCAGCGGGTGGCGACCGGGGACGTGGTGGGCCGGTGCGGGAACTCGGGCAACTCGACGCAGCCGCACGTGCACGTCCAGGCGATGGACGGCCCCGACGCCCACGCCGCGCGCGGCGTGCCGCTCGCGTTCCGCGCCTTTCACGAGCGCGGGCGCGACGGTCGGACCGGCGCGGTCGCTCTCGGGATCCCGGCGGATGGAGCGGTGGTCGAGCCCGACTGAGGGCGCGCTGCGCGGGTCTGCCCGCGGCGAGGTCGTCTCACGCGGTGAGCGCACCGATCCCGGTGACCCACCCCGCCACCATCCCGACCGCGACGAGCGCCCCGGCGAGGGCGAGCACCGCGCCCGCCGCGACGACGTCGGGCACGCCCAGGGGCACGGGGCGCGACGTCGTCCGGGGCCCCGAGCCCAGGCCGCGCGACTCGAGCGCGACCGTCAGCCGCTCCGACCGGCGCACCGCCCCGACGAGGAGGGCGAAGGCCGCCGCGCCGAGCGACCGCGGGGAGCGCGGGAGGCGGCCGCGACGTCGTCGCGGGTCGCGCACCGCCTGGGCGCAGCGGATCGTGTGCCAGGCGTCGGGGAGCTCGACGAGGAGCCGGTGCGCGGCGAGCACCGCGAACGTCCAGGTCGCCGGCAGGCGGGCGTGCTGGTGCAGGCTCGTCATGAGGCGCACCGGGTCGGTCGTGAGGACGAGCACGAGCGACAGCGACCCGACGAACAGCGTGCGCAGCGCGAGCGCGGCGCCGATCGCCAGCCCGTCCGCGCCGACTGTGAGCGGTCCCAGGGTGACGGGGTCGCCGCCCGGCCGGGTGACGACGTTGACGACGAGGAGGCTCGTCGCGAAGACGACGAACGGGACGTGGGCGAGCGCGAGCGTGCGGACGGGCACACGGCCGAGCGCGAGCAGGGCCGCGACCGTCAGCAGCCAGCCCGTCGCGGGGGTGACCGGGTCGGTGACGAGCAGCGCGGCGGTCGACACGAGGAGCACGGTGGCGAGCTTCACCGTCGGGTTCCAGCGTTCGAGGACGGTCGGACGAGGTGCGGTCACAGGGAGACCTCCGCGGGGACGGGGACCCCGGGTGCCGGGGCGCCCGCCCCTCCGACGCTCGCGACGGCGTCGGGCGCTGTGTCGGGCGCTGTGTCGCACGCTGCGTCGCACGCTGCGTCGCACGCGGTGTCGAGCGCACGCACGAGAGCGCCCGGGTCGACGCCGCGACCGCGGCCGGTCCGCGCCCACCACTCGAGGAGCGGGGGTCGGCGCAGGCCCGCGAGCGCGCACAGCGCGTCGTCGGCGAGCACCGTCGAGGGCTCCGCGACCGTGACGAGCGCGCCGTCGACGACCACGGCCACCCGGTCGGCGACCGCCGCGACGAGCGAGAGGTCGTGCGAGACGAGGACCACCGCGCCGCCCGCGTCCGCACGTTCGCGGAGCACGCGGGCAACCGCCGCGGCCTGGGCCCGGTCCAGCCCGAACGTCGGCTCGTCGGCGAGGAGGACGGGAGGGTCGAGCACGGTCGCCGTCGCGAGGGACAGGCGGCGCTGCTCGCCGCCCGAGAGCCGGTACGGGCTCGCGTCGGCGCGGTGCGCGAGCCCGAACGCGTCCAGCGTCCGCGCGACGCGACCCTCCACGTCGGCGAGGCGGGCCAGCCGCGCCGACCACGCGACCTCCTCGCGCACGGTGCGGGCGACCAGCTGGTGCTCGGGGTCCTGGAAGACCATCGCGACGGGATCGCCCGTCGCGGTCGCGACCTCGCCCGTGGTGCGGTCGAGCCCGGCCAGGCCGCGCAGGAGCGTCGACTTGCCGCCCCCGTTGGGCCCGACGACGGCGAGCACCTCGCCCGCGCGGACGTCGAGGTCGACGTCGCGGACGACGGGCCGGGCGGGTCGTCGTGCCCGCCCTGCGCGGAGGCCGCCGCGGTGGACCGCGAGGCCCCGTGCCCGGAGCGCGGCAGGGCGACGGTCCGGCGGCGCAGGTCGCGCCGGGACCGAGTGCGCGAGGTCGACCAGCCACGCGTCGGCCGCGCACGAGCCGAGCGGTCCCGGGGCGCCCGCCTGCTCGAGGCGGACCGCGAGCGGGAGCCAGCACCCCAGACCGGCGAGGTCGCGAGCGCGCTCGCGCAGGACACGGTCCGTGGGCCCGTGCGCGAGGACACGGCCCTCACGGCCCAGCACGAGGGTCGCGCCGGGCAGCGCGCCGAGGTCGTCCAGGCGGTGCTCGACGAGCACCACGGAGCGGTGCGGGGCCCGGGCGGGCGACCCCTCGCCGTCGGGCCCCGGTGTCCGGGCGAGCCCGGCCACGAGCGCCCCCACCTCGTGGGCGGCCGCGGGGTCCAGGAGCGCGGTCGGCTCGTCGAGGACGACGAGGTCCGGTTCGGCGACGAGCGCGGCGGCGAGGGCGACCCGCTGCGCCTCGCCCCCCGACAGCGTGTGGGTCGCGCGGTCGTGCAGGTGCTCGGCGCCGACCGCGGCGAGCGCGGCGGTCGCGCGGCCGTCCATGGTGCGGGGGTCGGCGCCGCGGTTCTCGAGCGCGAACCGCAGCTCCTCGTCCACGCGGGCCAGGCACAGCTGGTCGCCGGGCCGCTGCTGGACCAGGCCGACCCGCGCGGCGAGGGCGGGCGGGGGCACGTCCCGGGGGTCGATGCCGGTCACGCGAAGCCCGCCAGCGACCGCGCCGGGGAGCGTGTGCGGGACGACGCCGACGAGGGCGCGCAGGAGCGTCGACTTGCCGCACCCGGACGGGCCGAGGACGAGGAGGCTCGTCCCGGCGGGGACGGTGACGTCGACGCCGTCGAGCACCCGGGTGCCATGGTGCCCCAGGGTCACCGTCACGCCGTCGGCCGTGACGGCGTCGGGCACGCGGGGGTCGGCACGCTCAGCCACGGCGGGCCGCGCCGATCGCGAACGCGTCGAGGGCGCCGGTGCGCGCGAGCGCATCGCCCAGGAGGCGGGCCGCGAGGCCGCACAGCACGACGCACGAGACGACCTGGATGCCGAGCCGGAGCAGCGCGTAGTCCTGACCGAGCCAGCCGAAGCGCACCGCGTTGAACGCGAAGGTCACGAGCGCGGCGCTCACGCCCGACGCGACGAACGCCCACCAGCCGAACCGGCGGTAACGCGTGAGCGCGAACGGCAGCTCGGCGCCGACGCCCTGGACCAGGCCCACGACGAGCAGCAGGGGCCCGGCCGGGGAGGCGAGGAAGACGACCTCGACGAGCGCGGCCAGGGTCTCGGCGAGGACGCCGACACCGGGCTTGCGCACGATGTACGTGGCGAGCGGTCCGACGATGATCCAGGCGCCGGCGAGGACGTTCGCGGCGAGGTCCGCGAGAGGTCCCATCGCGAGCTGGAGCGGGGCCCAAAGCTGCACGAACGCCCAGTAGACGAACCCGAAGACGACTCCGAGCACGGCGACCAGCACCGTCTCGTGCAGGGTGAGTCCGCGTCGCAGGGACGGGCGCGGGGGCGACGCGGGGCCGGAACGGTCGGGCGCGAGGTCGGGCGGCTGCGCGTGGGTGTCGTGGGGCCGTGGCGAGGTCGTGCGGGGCTCGGTCATGCGGGTTCCCTCCGTCGGGCCCCCGGGCCGAGGGGTGCACGACGTCGCGCCACCGCCTCGCCCGCGCGGCCGGCCGGGCGCGGGCGCGCACGGGCACGAGCGCGCAGGGGACGGTGACGTCGGCCCTGCTCCCTTCGCTGGTACGAACCAGATCAGGTTCCACGGGTCTGCAGGAGGGACGGGTGTCCGGCCTGCACTCTCAGCGCTCGTGCGCTCCCCGGGGGCGTTCGGCCCGACCCTAGGGCCTCCGTGCGCTCGGCGACAATCCCGGCGTCTCAGCCCGCGGGACGGCATGGCGCGGCGTGAGAGCGTGACGGCATGACGAGGGACAACGACCCCGCCGCGGTCGCGGAGCTCGACCGGCTCGACGAGGCGGTCCGGGTCGCGCCCGGGGGAGACACGACGGCGCAGGTCGCGCTGTGGCGTCAGACGACACGCCTCGAGACCTGGTTCTTCATCGCGCGCGGGCCCGAGGACCGGCCCCATCCCTACGCCGTGGGCGCGGCGCAGGGGCCCATGGTCTGCCTCTACAGCAGCGCCGCCCGGGCGCAGGAGGCGGCTCGTGCCCTGGGGCTGGTGGCCGACGACGGCGCGGCCGTGCCGCTGTTCGGGGTCCCGGTGCCGGACGCGATCGACTACGTCGCCTCGTTCGGCGCGGCCGGCGTCGTCGGCGTCACGCTCGACCACCCGCGGATCGGTCACCACGTCCCGCTCGCGAACCTCGGGCTGCTCTCAGCGTGGGCCGCTGCGGACGCCGACTGAGCAGAGCACGCCGTCCTCGACGACCTTGACTCGGGATCGAACACCTGTTCGAATGTCCGGGTGAGGTGGGACGGACAGACGCTCGGTGCGGACGACGGCGCGCTCCCGGGGCTGGAGCGCGTGGGTCTCGTGCGCAGCGTGCGCACGCCCGAGTTCGCGGGCATCACGTTCCACGAGGTGACCGCCAAGAGCGCGCTGTCCAAGGTCCCGGCGATGTCGCGCATGCCGTTCCGCTGGACGGTCAACCCGTACCGGGGGTGCAGCCACGCGTGCTCCTACTGCCTCGCCCCGTCGACCCCCGTGCTCCTGGCCGACGGCACCCAGCGGGCGATCGGTGCCCTGCGCGTCGGGGACGAGATCGTGGGGACCGCGCCGCACGGTGCGTACCGGCGGTACGTGCGCACGCGCGTCCTCGACCGGTGGACCACGCACAAGCGCGCCTACCGCGTGACCCTCGCCGACGGCACGCGGCTCGTCGCGAGCGGCGACCACCGGTTCCTCACGGAGCGGGGCTGGCGCCACGTCGTCGGCGGTGCAGGACGCCGCGCCCACCTCGCGCTCGGCGACGTGCTCGTCGGCCCGGGGGCCGCGGCGCTCGCGGGCGGGGGGCTCGCGCTCGAGGGACGTGACGTCACCGGCGGCGACGCGCTGCGCGTCGACTCGCTGGAAGCGCTCGACGGGCCGGGGGAGGAGACCGAGCTCGTCGACATCACGACCGGCACGCGCGACTTCGTCGCGGCGGGGGTCGTGAGCCACAACTGCTTCGCGCGGCCCACCCACGAGTACCTGGACCTGGACGCGGGCGAGGACTTCGACCGCGAGGTCGTGGTCAAGGTCAACGTCGACGAGGTGCTGCGCGCCGAGCTCGGCCGGCGGTCGTGGGGCCGCGAGGCGGTCGCCCTCGGGACCAACACCGACCCCTACCAGCGGGCCGAGGGTCGTTACCGGCTCATGCCCGGCATCATCGACGCCCTCGCCGGGTCCGGGACGCCGCTGTCCGTCCTCACCAAGGGGACGCTCCTGCGCCGCGACCTGCCGCTGCTCGCCGACGCCGCCTCGCGCGTCGAGGTCGGGATCGGGGTCTCGCTCGCGCTCCTCGACCCGGCGCTCCAGGCGAGCGTCGAGCCCGGGACCCCGTCGCCCCGCGCCCGGCTCGACCTCATCCGGGCGGTCCGCGAGGCAGGGCTCCCGTGCGGCGTCATGGTCGCTCCCGTGCTGCCCTGGCTGACCGACTCGACCCGCGCGCTCACCGACCTGCTCGACGCGGTGAAGGACGCCGGCGCGACGGGCGTCACCGTCCTGCCCCTGCACCTCAAGCCCGGCACGCGCGAGTGGTACATGGG
>JAQSXO010000198.1 GCA_029256625.1 Cellulosimicrobium sp.
AGCACCATCGGCCCGGCCGGGTTCGGCTACGTCCAGGTCTCGCCGCCGCAGGAGCACATCCAGGGCACGGCCTGGTGGACCTCCTACCAGCCGGTCAGCTACAAGCTCGAGTCCAAGCTCGGCACCCGCGCCGAGTTCCAGCACATGGTGAGCACGTGCAAGACGGCGGGCGTGGGCGTCGTCGTCGACGCGGTCGTCAACCACACCGCGGGCGCCGACACCGGCTCCGGCACAGGCACGGGCGGGACGAGCTACTCCGTGGACAGCTTCCCCGGCGTCCCGTACGGCGCGAACGACTTCAACGACTGCCGGTCGAACATTAGCAACTACGGCGACCGGTACAACGTCCAGAACTGCCGCCTCGTCTCGCTCCAGGACCTGCGCACGGGTTCCGACTACGTGCGCGGCAAGATCGCCGGCTATCTCAACGACCTCATCTCGCTCGGCGTCGCCGGGTTCCGCATCGACGCCGCGAAGCACATCCCGGCCGCGGACCTCGCGGCGATCAAGGCGAGGTTCACGAACCCGAACGTCTTCTGGGTGCACGAGGTCATCGGCGCGAGCGGCGAGCCGATCCAGCCGTCGGAGTACCTCGGCTCGGGCGACTCGCACGAGTTCTTCTACGCGCGCGAGCTCAAGTCCCGGTTCGACGGCCAGATCAAGGACCTGCGGACCATCGGCGACAACAAGCTCCCCTCGGACCGGGCGGGCGTCTTCGTCGACAACCACGACACCGAGCGCAACGGCGAGACCATGAACTACAAGTGGGGTGCCAAGTACCGGCTCGCCAACGCGTTCATGCTGTCGTGGCCCTACGGTGCGCCGAGCGTCTACTCGGGCTACACGTGGAGCGACAAGGACGCCGGTGCCCCCGGCGCCTCCGCCACGTCCGTGCCGGACGCGAGCTGCTCGAGCAGCGCGTGGGTCTGCACGCAGCGCTGGACCGAGGTCGTGGGCATGGTCGGCTTCCACAACGCGGTCGCCGGGACGGCGGTGACGAACTGGTGGGACGACGGGAACAACCACATCGCGTACGGCCGCGGCGGCAAGGGGTACGTGACGATCAACAACTCCGCGAGCGCCGTCACCCGCACCTACCAGACGTCGCTCCCCGCCGGCACGTACTGCGACGTCGTCGCGTCGAAGGACTGCGCCGAGACGATCACCGTCTCCGGCGCCGGCACCTTCACCGCGACGGTCCCGGCGTACGGGGCGCTCGCGCTGCACGTCGGCGCCGTGGACGACGGCGGCACCGGCGGTCCCGGTCCGGTCGACCCGAGCGGCACGACGACCGTCTACTACGCGACCGACAAGGGCTGGAACGCGTACCACGTCCACTATCGCGTCGGCACGGGTGCCTGGACCGCCGTGCCCGGCGTCGCGATGACCGCGGCCTGCGCGGGGTGGGTCTCGAAGGAGATCGCCCTGCCGGACGGCGCGACCGGTGCCGCCGCGACGGTCACGGCCGCGTTCACGAACGGCTCGGGCTCCTGGGACAGCAACGGCGGCAAGGACTACGCCCTGACCGGCGCCGCCGTCGCGGTCGCGAGCGGGACGGTCACGGCGGGCGACCCGTGCGAGGACGACGGCGAGGGGCCGGGGCCCGTCGAGGGCCAGGGTGACGCGTCGTTCTCCGTGACGGCGACGACGACCTGGGGGCAGAGCGTCTTCGTCGTCGGGAGCATCCCGGCCCTGGGTTCCTGGGCGCCGTCGAACGGCGTCGCGCTCTCCGCTGCGAGCTACCCCGTCTGGACTGCGACACTTGACCTCCCGGCCGGCACGACGTTCGCGTACAAGTACGTCAAGCGCGACGGCGGGGGGAACGTCGTCTGGGAGAGCGGCGGCAACCGCACCGCGACGGTCGGCCCGGACGGCTCGGTGACGCTGTCGGACACCTGGAGGTCGTGACCTCGCACTGCCCGGCCCCGCCCCGGTCTCACCCAGACCGGGGCGGGGCCTTCTGTCGTGGTGGTGATGGTCGGCTGCCGGCTCTCGCCCACCGCCGAGGTAGAGCCGTGGTCGGCCGAGGTAGAGCCGTGGTTGGTCGGTCGAGATGGAGCGGCGAATCGCCAGAGTTCATCAGGTGCCGGTCGGCATGGTCGGAGAATGGCGGGGAATAGTTCAACCATTGTCTGAACCTGGTGGGTGCCCCTAGGGTGTGGCCCGGGCGCGCCGGTGCGCCCGGGGGCGATGTGCCCCAGCCGATCGCAAGGGAGCGACGACGATGAGACGCACGTGGAGGACCGCCGTGGCGGGGGTGCTCGCCACCCTCGTGGCGGGAGGGGGAGCGAGCGCGGCAGTGGGGATGGATGTGCAGACCTCTGCCCGAGTCGATAACGATATCGATATCGTTCTGGAGAACGATTTCGAATCGGCGGGGACGGCGCCGTGGACAGCGCGCGGACCCGTCACCGTCGCCCTGACCGACGCCGAGGCGCACGGCGGGTCGTCGAGCCTCGCGGTGACGGGTCGGACGGCGGACTGGCACGGCGTCGCGACCGACGCGCTCGCGCTGCTCGAGCCCGGCGTCGCGTACGACGTCGAGGCGTGGGTCAAGCTCCCCGCGGGCACGACGGGGTCGTCGGGAGTCCATTTCACGGTGCAGGAGACGGGTGCGTCGGGGACGGCGTACACGTGGGTCGGCGGGGCCGTCGCCACGACGGCGGACGGCTGGGTGGAGATCGGCGGCACGTACACCCTGCCCGCGGACCTGACGTCGGCGTCGCTCTACGTCGAGGCCGCGCCCGTCGCGGGCGCGCACCCGTCGTTCCTGCTCGACGACGTCCGCGTGACGACCGTCGCGACCGACCCCGGCGACGTCGTGCCCGGGGGAGCGGTGAACCCCGTCCCGACGCCCGTGCGCCTCGTCGAGGGCACCGGCGACGTCGCGGCCCTGACGTTCGACGACGGGCCGAACCCCGGCACGACGCCCGCGCTCCTGGACTTCCTCGCCGAGCACGACCTGCACGCGGTGTTCTGCGTCATCGGCCAGAACGTCCGGGCGCCGGGCGGCGCCGAGCTCCTGCGCCGCATCGTCGACGAGGGGCACGTGCTGTGCAACCACTCGACGGGCTACGCCGACATGGGCGCGTGGTCGGCCGACCAGGTGCGCGCCGACCTCGTCGAGAACCTCGGCATCCTGCGCGACGCGCTCGGCGACCCGGAGCACCCGGTCCCGTTCTTCCGCGCCCCGAACGGCTCGTGGGGCGCGACCCCCGAGGTCGCCGTCGCGCTCGGCATGCAGCCGCTCGCTGTCGTCAACACGATCTCCGACTGGGAGACCCAGGACGTCGAGACCCTCACCGCGAACCTGCGCGCCGCGATGAGGCCCGGCGAGGTCGTGCTCGCGCACGACGGCGGCGGCGACCGCGCGGGCACGCTCGCGGCGGTCGAGACGGTCGTCGCCGAGCGGCTCGCGGCCGGGTGGGAGTTCACGTTCCCCGTCGGCACGCCGCCGCGCGGGGGCGAGGTCCTGCTGGAGACCGGCTTCGAGGACGGCCTCGGCGGCTGGGTGCCGCGCGCGGGCGACGCGACGACGCCGTCGCTCGACCTCACGGACGTGGCGCACGGCGGCACGCAGGCCGCGGTCGTCTCCGGTCGCGACGGTCAGGGCGACGGCATCGGGCACGACGTGACCGGGCTGCTCGCCGCCGGCACGACGTACGAGCTCAGCGCGTGGGTGCGCTTCGCCGAGGGCCAGCCCGCGGACGACGTGTGGCTCAGCATCGCGCGCACGGTCGACGGGGCGACGTCGTACTCGACGCTCGCCCAGCTCTCGGGGATCACGAGCACCGGCTGGACGCAGATCACCGCGACGTTCCCGGGCGCGGCCGCGGACGAGGCGCTGCTCTACCTGGAGACGGACTACAACGGCGACAACACGAGCGACCTGCTCGTCGACGACGTCGTGCTGCGCGTGCCGCCGCCGCCCGCGGTCGAGGACCTCACGGGCATCAAGGAGACCGTCGACGTCCCGGTCGGCGTCGCGATCGACAGCCGGGAGACGTCCGGCGCGGCGTCCGAGCTGCTGCTGCGGCACTTCGACCAGGTCACGGCCGAGAACCACATGAAGCCCGAGGCCTGGTACGACGAGGACCGGACGTTCCGGACGCACCCCGAGGCGACCGCGCTGATGGACTACGCGGCCGCGAACGACCTGCGCGTCTACGGCCACGTGCTCGTGTGGCACTCGCAGACGCCGGCGTGGTTCTTCGAGGGCGCCGACGGCGCGCCCCTGACGACGTCGGAGGCGGACCGGCAGGTCCTGCGCGACCGCCTGCGGACGCACGTCTTCTCCGTCGCGCACGCGCTCGCCGACGCCTACGGCCCGTTCGGCGGCGACAACCCGCTCACGGCGTTCGACGTGGTGAACGAGGTCGTGTCGGACGGCGGGGAGAACCCCGACGGCCTGCGCCGCTCGGAGTGGTTCCGGATCCTGGGCGAGGAGTACCTCGACCTCGCGTTCGCGTACGCCGACGAGGCGTTCAACGACGTCTACGCCGACCCGGCGGCGAAGCAGCGCGGCGAGCGGCCGGTCGCGCTGTTCATCAACGACTACAACACCGAGCAGGGCGGCAAGCAGGACCGGTACCACGCGCTCGTCGAGCGGCTCCTCGCGCGCGGGGTGCCCGTCGACGGCGTGGGGCACCAGTTCCACGTGAGCCTCGCGATGCCGGTCTCCGCGCTCGAGGGCGCGATCGAGCGGTTCGCCGACCTGCCCGTGACGCAGGCCGTCACCGAGCTCGACGTGACGACCGGCACGCCGGTCACCCAGGCGTCGCTCGTCGAGCAGGGGTACTACTACCGCGACGCGTTCCGCGTGTTCCGCGCGCACGCCGACGACCTGTACTCCGTCACCGTGTGGGGCCTCACCGACGGCCGGAGCTGGCGCGTCGACAACGGCGCTCCGCTCGTCTTCGACGACGCGCTCAGGGCCAAGCCCGCGTACCACGGCGTGGTCGACGGCGAGCTCCCGGCCCGCCTGCGCACGGCCGACGTGTTCGCGGGCGACGTCCCGCTCGACGGCGACGCCGCGGCGTCCCCGGACTGGCAGCGGCTCCCGCTGCACACGTTCGCCGCGCCGGGTGGGGCCGCGGGGGGAGAGGTCGGGTTCCAGCTCCGCTGGTCGCCCGACCACCTCACGGCGTTCGCGAGCGTCGACGACGCGACCGACGACACCGCCGACGCCGTGACGTTCGCGCTCGACGGCACGGAGCACGTCGTCGGCCGGGACGGGACGACGAGCGCGGGGGTCTCCGCGGAGGTGACCGAGCGCGCGGGCGGGTACGACGTCGTCGCGCACCTCCCGCTCGACGCCGCCGCCGCGGGCGACACGCTCGCGCTCGACGTGCGCGTCACGGACGCGGGGGCCGACGACGGCGCGACGTCCGCGTGGAACACGCCCGGCGCGACGGGCACGCTGCGCCTGCTCGAGGAGCTGTCGTACCTCGAGGTCGCGCACGCGTCGGCCGGGCCCGCGGTCGACGGCCAGGTCGACGCCGTGTGGGCGGAGGCGGGTGCGCCCGTGACGACCGCGAAGGAGGTCCAGGGCAGCGGCGGCGCGGTCGCGACCGTCCGCACCCTGTGGCGCGACCGGACGCTCTACGTGCTCGCCGAGGTCGCCGACCCCGTGGTGGACGTGAGCGGCTCCGACCCGTGGGTGCAGGACTCCGTCGAGGTCTACGTCGACGCGGGCAACGCCAAGAACGGCGCCTACCGGGACCTGGACACCCAGATCCGCGTGAGCGCCGAGAACGCCGTGTCGTTCGGCACGGGCGACGAGGCGGCGCAGCGGGCGCGCGTCACGAGCGCGACGACGCGCACGGCCGACGGGTACGTCGTCGAGCTCGCGGTCGACCTCGCCGACCAGGGCGGCGAGGGCACGTTCCACGGGCTCGACCTCCAGGTCAACGACGCGTCGGACGGCACCCGCACGGCGATCCGCAACTGGGCGGACCCGTCCGGGGCGGGCTACCAGTCGACGGCCCGCTGGGGCGTCGCGCGGCTCGTCGGCGCGGGCGCCGCGCCCGAGGTCGCGCTCGACGTCGAGGCGTCGGCGCGCTGCCTCGCGGGCAAGGCCTACGTCGCGGTCCGGGCCACGAACCGCGAGGACGTGCCCGTCGACGTGACGCTCACGACCCCGTACGGGTCGCGGACGTTCACCGCCGTGGCACCGGGCGCGAACGCGTACCAGTCGTTCGCGGTCCGTGCGACGTCGGTCCCCGCCGCTATTGCCACGGTCAGGGCGGTGCTCGACGGCGGCGAGGTCAGCTCGACGCGTGAGATCGCCGTGGAGGCACGCACCTGCTGACCCGCCGAGCAGGTGGTCGTGGCTCGTCCGGACGTCCGGACGACCCCCCCCCCCCCCGACCGCGCGGGTCGGGCGGAGGTCGAGGGACGGAACCGCCTGCTCGGCCGAACCTACGATGAACCGGTGACCGCACCCGAGCCCTCGGCCCCTCAGCCCGCGCACGACCCCGCGACCGACCCGCTGCGCGACGTCGTCGCCGTCATGGACCGGCTCTACTCCCCGGGCGGGTGCCCCTGGGACCGCGAGCAGACGCACGAGTCGCTCGTGCGGTACCTGCTCGAGGAGGCGCACGAGCTCGCCGACGCCATCGAGACCGGCGACCGCGCGGGGATGCGCGAGGAGCTGGGCGACCTGCTGCTCCAGGTCCTCTTCCACGCGCGCATCGCGAGCGAGGAGCCGGACCCGTTCACGGTCGACGACGTCGCGGCAGACCTCGCGGCGAAGCTCGTGCGACGCCACCCCCACGTGTTCGCCGACACCTCCGCCGACACCGAGGTCACCGACCTCCACCGGCAGTGGGACGCGATCAAGAAGGCCGAGAAGCAGCGCTCGTCCGTGCTCGAGGGCATCTCGCACACCCAGGGCGCGCTCGCCCGCGCCCAGAAGGTCCTCTCCCGGGCCGGGCGCGGCGGCCTCGGGGACGTCGTCGGGGAGGCGCTCGCGACGCCGCCGGGCGGCGCCCCGGGCGAGGTCGTCGGGGACGGCGAGGGCGCGACCGCGGACGAGCGGCTGGGGCGCGAGCTCCTCGCCCTCGTGGCGCGTGCCGAGGCGGACGGGCTCGACGCCGAGGCGGCGCTGCGCGGCGAGCTGCGGCGCGTCGAGGCGCGGATCGTCGCGGCGGAGGCGCGGCCCGCGGGGAAGCCGGCCTGACCGGGACGTTCGTCCCGATCGTCGACGCGCAGGTCCCCGGCTCGTGGCCCACGGAGCGGACGCAGCGGCGCAGGTCACATCCGGGCACTAGGCTGTGGTCGTAAACCCACCACCGTCGCGGGCGCGCACGCGGCGTCCCGGGTTTCCCTGCCCGGGTCGGCCACACCCCATTCGATGCGCCCGCAGCCCTGCCCCCGAAGGAGCACCTGTGGCCAGCATCGAAGCCGTTGGAGCGCGCGAGATCCTCGACTCCCGCGGAAACCCGACCGTCGAGGTCGAGGTCGTCCTGGACGACGGGACGTTCGCCCGCGCCGGAGTGCCGTCGGGCGCGTCGACCGGTGCGTTCGAGGCCGTCGAGCGTCGTGACGGCGACAAGTCCCGCTACCTGGGCAAGGGCGTCGAGGGCGCGGTCAACGCCGTGATCGACGACATCGCCCCGGAGCTCATCGGCTTCGAGGCCGAGGACCAGCGCCTCATCGACGCCGCCCTCATCGACCTGGACGGCACGCCGAACAAGGGCAAGCTGGGCGCGAACGCGATCCTCGGCGTCTCGCTCGCGGTCGCCAAGGCCGCCGCGAAGAGCGCGGGCCTCGACCTGTACCGCTACGTCGGCGGCCCGAACGCGCACGTCCTGCCCGTGCCGATGATGAACATCCTCAACGGCGGGTCGCACGCGGACTCGAACGTCGACATCCAG
>JAQSXO010000199.1 GCA_029256625.1 Cellulosimicrobium sp.
GGCCGCGAGCTTCTGCGGATTCATCATCCACAGCACGCGGTCGATGCCGTCGGTCGTGGCGCGGACCGTGAGCACGGCGAAGAACTCCCCGTCGCGCGAGAGCTTGACGGCCGGGTGCCCGTTGACGTCGGCGGGCTCGACCTCGACGCCCGCCCAGAAGCGCTCGGCGAACGCGTGGTGGTACTTCGCGACACGCGGGCGCCCGACGACCGGGAACTTCGACGCGCGCACCGCTCCCCCGCCGTCGGAGTAGGAGATCACGTCCTCGGCGAACAGCTGCTCCAGCAGCGCGACGTCGCCCGCCTTGGCGGCGGCGACGAAGGCGGTGAGCAGACGGCGCTGTGCCTCGGGGGCGACGGGCGTGCGACGCTCCTCGCCGAGGTGGCGGCGCGCCCGGCTCACGAGCTGGCGCACGCTGGCCTGCGAGTGCCCGATGATGTCCGCGATCTGCTCGTACGGGTAGTCGAACGCCTCGCGCAGCACGTACGCCGCGCGCTCGGTCGGGGTGAGCTTCTCGAGGAGCATGAGCAGCGCGACCTCGAGCGCCTCGCCCCGCTCGGCGCCGAGCGTCGGGTCGGCGCTCGTGTCCACGGGCTCGGGCAGCCACGGGCCGATGTACGTCTCGCGGCGCACGCGCGCGGACTGCGCGACGTTGATCGCGAGCCGCGTCACCGTCGTCGTGAGGAACGCGTCCGGGTTGCGCACGGTCGAGCGGTCGTACGTCTGCCAGCGCACCCACGCGTCCTGGAGCACGTCGTCGGCCTCGGCCGCGCTGCCCAGGATCCGGTACGCGATCCCGAACAGCCTGCGCCGCGCCGCGCTGAACTGCTGCTCCGCCGTCGTCAGGTCCGCCGCTCGCTCGTCCACGCCCGCCATCCTCGCCCGCCCTCGTGTCGCCGTCACCCCCCGGCCGGTCGGCCGGGTGCTCTCCCCCACCCGACCGGACAGCGCCGCGATCTGTGACACGGCACGACGAACGCGACGCGCACGGGCCCGGCGGCGGGTGGGACCAGCCGCGATCTGCTGGGCGCCTACCCGCGAAGGGCCGCCTGAAACCCGGTGCTCCCGCTCTTACCTCACGACTCGACCGGACCCTCCGACGCGCGTCGTCCTGCTGCACCCGTTCGACCGGCCGTGCACCTGACGTGTGACACGACGTGCGCAGAGCGCGAGTCCTGCGTGCGTTCTTCGTGGTGCCCCGGGCCGCGGGTTCGCAGGCTGGAGGGGCAGGGGATCCGACGCACCGAAGGAGAGAAGACCATGAGCGAACCCGTCCTGGAACCGGAGGCGCAGGCGTTCGCCGACGCCGTCGCGGCGCCCCCGTTCGTCGACGAGCTCGGCCCCGAGCGCGCCCGCAAGGTGCTCGACGACCTGCAGGCGCAGCTCATCGAGATGGCCCAGGTCGAGGAGACCTGGGTGACCGTCCCCGCGGGCGACGGATCGGTCCGTGTCCGCGTGGTCACACCACGCGGCACGACCGGGACGCTGCCCGTCGTGCTCTACCTGCACGGCGGCGGCTGGGTGCTCGGGGACGCCGGCACGCACGACCGCCTCGTGCGCGAGCTCGCGGTCGGCGCCCGCGCGGCCGTCGCGTTCGTCGAGTACGACCGCTCCCCCGAGGCGCGCTACCCGGTCGCGCTCGAGCAGGGCTACGCGGTGGCCCGGTGGATCACGACGCAGGGCGCCGCGCTCGGTCTCGACGCGTCCCGCCTCGCGGTCGCGGGCGACTCGGTGGGCGGCAACCTCACGGCCGCGCTCACGCTGCTCGCCAAGCAGCGGGGCGACGTGACGTTCGTGCACCAGTCGCTCTACTACCCCGTGACCGACGCTGCGCAGGACACGGCGAGCTACCGCGAGTTCAAGGACGGCCCGCACCTCACGGCGCGGGCCATGGCGTGGTTCTGGGACAGCTACCTGCCCGACGTCGACCGCCGGTCCGAGATCACCGCGTCGCCGCTGCGCGCCTCGCTCGACGACCTCGCCGGGCTCCCGCCCGCGTTCGTGGTCGTCGACGAGAACGACGTCCTGCGCGACGAGGGCGAGGCGTACGCGCGGCGGCTGCTCCAGGCCGGCGTGCCCACGACGAGCCTGCGCTACAACGGCACGATCCACGACTTCATGATGCTCAACCCGCTGCGCCCGACGCGTGCCGCCACGGCCGCCGTCGAGCAGGCCGTCCACGTGCTGCGCACCGCGCTCGGCACCCTCTGACCGGCCACCGAGCCGCGCCCCGTACCGACAGCTCCACCGAGAGAAGGAAGAACCATGTCCACCACGAAGCCCGTCGTCCTCCTGGTCCACGGCGCGTTCGCCGGCTCCGACAGCTGGGACGGCGTCGTCGAGCGCCTCCTCGCGCAGTCGGTCGACGTCGTCGCGGTCGCCAACCCGCTGCGCTCCGTCACGGGCGACGCCGAGTACGTCCGCGACGTCGTCGCGGCGATCGGCCGCCCCGTCGTCCTCGTCGGGCACTCGTACGGCGGCATCGTCGTCACCGGTGCCGCGGCGGGCAACGACGCCGTCAAGGCGCTCGTCTACGTCGGGGCGTTCGCGCCCGAGACCGGCGAGTCCGCGCTCCAGCTGTCGGGCAAGTTCCCCGGCAGCACGCTCGGCGAGACCCTGATCGGCTACCCGCTGACGAGCGGCGGGAACGAGCTGCGGATCCGCGGCGACGCGTTCCCGTCGCAGTTCGCGCACGACGTCCCCGTCGAGCGCGCCGTCGTCATGGCGGCCGAGCAGCGTCCCGTCACCGAGCTCGCGTTGAGCGAGGGCCTGTTCGGCGCCGAGGCGGCCTGGCGACAGGTCCCGTCGTGGTTCGTCTACGGCGAGGAGGACAAGAACATCCCCGCCGAGCTCCAGCGCTTCATGGCCGAGCGGGCGGGGGCGCGCGCGAGCACCGCCGTCGCGGGCGCGTCCCACGCGCTGTCGGTCTCGCGCCCCGCGGAGGTCGCGGCGACCATCATCGACGCGGTCGCCGCCGTCTCCTGACGGCCCGACCCGTGCGGCCCCCGTCGCCCCGGCGACGGGGGCCGCCGTCGTCCCCTCCGCGCACCAGCGCGCCCGCGGCCTGCGCCGCGGCGAGGCCCTCCGCGTCGCCCGACCCCTCGAAGAGCTCGACCGCCCGGGCCAGGTCGGCGCGTGCGCCCGCGTGGTCGTCCTGCGCGCGCCGGGCGTGGGCCCGGAACACGTGCATGTGCGCGGCCGACGGGCGGGCGCCCTGCGCCAGGAAGCCCGTGATCGCCTCGTCCGCGACGCGGCGCGTGGTCGTCCAGTCCTGCCGGTCGAGGCTGATGCGCGCGATCGTGCCGAGCGCGTGCAGGGCCGTGAACTCGGCGACCTGCCCGCGCGGTGCGGTGCGGGGGTCGCGCACGAGCGCGACGACGTCGCGCAGGTGGGCGATCGCCTCGTCCGCGCGTCCGAGCGCGGCGAGCCCCTGCGCGCGCTGGAACAGCGCCTGCGGCAGCCCCTCGCGGTCGTCCGCGCGCCGGAAGAGCGCGATCGCCTCCTCGGACGCGGCGACGCTCCGCGCGTGGTCGCCCGCGGAGCTCGCGCACCAGCCGACGTAGTAGGCGGCCCAGGCGCGCAGCCCCGGGTCGCCGACGCGCTCGGCGACCTCGCGCCCACGTTCCGCCGCGGCTCTGCCCGCGGCGACGTCGCCCCGGCAGTGGACCTGCGCCCACGCGAGGTAGCCGAGGTGGGTCGCCAGGAGCGCGTCGTCGCCGAGTGCCTCGGCCGCCTCGGCCGACGCCGTGTAGACCTCGTGCCAGTGCCCCCAGTAGGGCCACAGGTCCGAGAACCAGTGCAGGGCCTCGGCGACGTCGACCACGACCTGGTGGTCGCCGCCCCGACCCGCGCGGCCCAGGGCGGCGGACCACGCCGCCGCCTCGTCGGTGAGCCAGACGCGGGCCTCCCCGCCCGTCGCCAGCCCGACGACGTCCTCGGCGTCCGCGGACCCGTCGCCCAGGACCTCGGGCTCGAACCACCGGCCCGCCCGCACGGCGGTGCGCAGGAGCCACGCGTCCGCGGCGTCGCGGACGCCGGCGCGGACCTCGGCGGGCTCCGCGTCCGCGAGCGCGCGCTGCGCGTAGAGGCGGAGCAGGTCGTGCAGCGCGTACCGGTCGTGCTCGGCCGGTCGCACGAGGCTGAGCGACACGAGCTCGTCGAGCAGCTCCTCGGTCGTCCAGACCGGCTCCTGAGCGAGGGTCGCGGCCAGCCCGGTGCCGACGTCGCGCCCGTCGGCGAGCGCGAGGCGGCGGAACAACCGTTGCGCGGCCGGTCCGAGCTGGTCGAACGAGAGGTCGATCGCCGCGCGCACCGAGAGGTCGCCGGCGGCCAGCGCGTCGAGGCGACGGTCCGCGACCGCGAGGCGGGAGGCCAGCGCGTCCACGGTCCAGGTCGCCCGGCTCGCGAGCCGGTTGGCCGCGATGCGCAGCGCGAGCGGGACGTCGTCGCACAGAGCGGCGAGGCGCGCGAGGTCGGCCGCGGACGCCTGCTGCTCGGGAACGATCCGCGCGAGCAGGGCGCGCGAGTCGCCGGCGCTCAGCCGCTCGAGGTCGACGCGCACGACGTCCTCCAGGCCCTCGAGGCGTCGTCGGCTCGTCACGAGCACCGCGGCGGGGCCCGTCGACGGGAGCGCGGCGCGCACCTGCGCCTCGTCGTGCGCGTCGTCGAGCACCACGAGGACGCGGCGACCCGCGAGGAGGGCTCGCAGCCGGGCCGGGTCGTCGCTGCCCCGGGTGCTCGTGCCGACGAGCGCCTGGACGAGCCGGGAGACCACGGCGCCCGGGCGCACGGCGTCGGGCGCGGTCCCCGCGAGCTCGAGGAAGAGCTGGTCGTCGAACTCGGCCTGCAGCCGCTGCGCCGCGCGCACGGCCAGGCTCGTCTTGCCGTACCCCGGCGGCCCCGTGACGACGACGACGGGCGGCGGCGATCCCGGGGCCGCGCGCAGCGCCCGCGTCACGCGGTCGAGCTCCGCCTCGCGCCCGGTGAAGTCGGCCGTCCCGCGCGGCAGCGGGAGGCGCCACCCGGGCTCGGGACGCGCCCGGCGACGTCCCTCGCGCGCCGCACGCAGGACGAGGGCCCGGTCCTGCTCACCGAGGCCGAGCGCGTCGACGACGGCCAGCATCGTCCGGTGCTGAGGTCCCCGGGCGGCACCCCGCTCGATGTCGCTGAGTGCCCGGTCGGAGACGCCGGAGAGCTCGGAGAGCCGCTCCAGGGTCAGGTCGGCGGCGAGCCGGAGGCGGCGCACCGTCGGGCCGAGTGCTTCCGTGTCCATGCGCGCCTCGCCGTCGTCCCGCAGGGGTGTCCCGTCGTCGCACCGGGCGGGCGGCCCGCGCGCGTCCTCGCACGAGGACGCCCGCCCGGCGAGCAGGGCCGAGGTCGCTCGGCCGGTCCGTCCGCTACCGCGTCGCCACGGACTGCTGCGTGCGCCAGTCCGCGAGCCGGGTGCCGCCGAGCACCGCGCCGTCGCCCGGCACGAGCGAGCCCTCGGAGAGCGGCGCGCCGAAGTACCGGGCCTCCGGGTCGGCGACGACCTCGCGCGGGTCGTCGAGCGACCCGAGCGTGGTCCGGACGAGCTCGTCCAGGCGGTAGACCTCGGGCCCCGCGACCTCGACGATGCCGCGCACCGGCGCGCCCGTGGCGACGTCCGCGACGGCGACGGCCACGTCGGAGGCGGCGACCGGCTGGAACAGGACCGGCGCGAGGTGCACCACCCCGCCCTGCGTGGCGCCGTCCGTGATCGACTTCAGGAACTCGAAGAACTGGGTCGCGTGGACGATCGAGTACGGCACCGGCGAGCCCGTGATGAGCTCCTCCTGCGCGATCTTCGCGCGGAAGTACCCGCTCTCGGTCAGGCCCTGGGTGCCCACGACCGACAGCGCGACGTGGTGGCGGACGCCGGCCTTCTCCTCGGCCGCCAGGAGGTTGCCCGTCGAGGTGCGGAAGAAGTCGAGGACCGCCTGGTCCTCGAACGAGGGCGAGTTCGAGACGTCGACGACGACGTCCGCGCCCTCGAGCACCTCCGCGACGCCCTCTCCGGTGAGCGTGTTGACGCCCGAGTTCGGCGAGGCGGGGACGGCCTCGTGGCCGCGGTCCCGCAGCACGGTGACGAGCTTCGAGCCGATGAGCCCCGTACCGCCGATCACGACGATCTTCATGGTGTCCTCCTGTCGCTGCGTGCGGCACGTGCCGCCCTGTCACCCCTGTCGACCGGACGCCGGCCCGGCGTGTGACACGTTCCGGGACCGTGCCCGGCGGCAATCCGCTCGATCCCCGTCCGGCACGCGTGCCAGGGTGGTGCCCATGGCCGACACCACCGACGTCCGCCCGGACG
>JAQSXO010000200.1 GCA_029256625.1 Cellulosimicrobium sp.
CCGCTGACGCGGATGCGGTCCGGGAAGATGGACGAGCAGGACTGGCAGAAGCTCGCCTCGACGATGGGGAAGGTCGCCGAGGCGCCGCTGTTCATCGACGACTCGCCGAACATGTCGCTCATGGAGATCCGGGCGAAGTGCCGCCGCCTCAAGCAGCGGCACGACCTCAAGCTCGTCGTGATCGACTACCTCCAGCTCATGAGCTCCGGCAAGCGCGTCGAGTCGCGCCAGCAGGAGGTCTCGGAGTTCTCGCGTGCGCTGAAGCTCCTCGCGAAGGAGCTCGAGGTCCCGGTCATCGCGATCTCGCAGCTGAACCGCGGTCCGGAGCAGCGCGGGGACAAGAAACCACAAATGAGCGATCTTCGTGAAAGTGGATCTATCGAGCAGGATGCTGACGTTGTGATTCTTTTGCATCGCGAAGATGCATACGAAAAAGAATCACCGCGGGCGGGCGAGGCCGACCTCATTGTTGCCAAGCACAGAAATGGTCCGACCGACACCATCACCGTAGCGTTCCAGGGTCATTATCAGCGGTTCGCCGACATGCAGATGTAGCGAGTATGTGTTGCATCACTCGGCCGCCAGTAGAACGTCAGTGATCGCCCACCACTCGCGCGCCGCTGTCGATTCACGTTCCGGTGGCCACCGGGTCACATCGGGCGGCCGGAGGGTGGAGCGTTGCGCGTGGATTCGTCTGCCGCGAGAGAACCTCTGTGGAGCGCCGAGCACGCCGACGACCAGCCCAGGACACCGCGCTCGCGCGACGTCGAAACCGCCGAGCAGGAGGTTGCAGGATCAGGCGTGAGTGACATCGAAAACCGTAACGATCAAGCGATCTAGAGCGCTCAGGGGTGCGCCCGAGAGGCGTGGGCCTCCCCTGCGAGGGACGCCCACGCCTCTTGCTTCACGCACTGCCCGGCAGCAGGCGGTCGGCGGTGCCGGTGTGCGTCTGGCTCGGTCAGCGTCGGAGCTGCCAGTACTGTCCGCCGTGGTTCCACCTGCCGTGTTCGCGGTGATCGCGGTCGGCCTGGGGACCGTTGCCGCGGCTCGACACGAGGGAGTCCCGTCCGATCAGGACGGTGCTGTCGAGCTGTCCGTCGCGAGTGTCGGCCACGGCGACCCGTACGGTGCTGACCCGCCGCGGTGTGACGCGGGCTTCGCACGTGAGGACCGTGGTGAACGCGTTGAGCTCCGTGTCGTGCGTCCCGGCACCCGGGTCGTTCGGCGCGAAGTTCTCCACGTACAGCTCGGGGTGCGAGCTCGCGTTGACGGTGGCCGTGGACACCAGGTCACGTGTGCGCGGGACGGTGGAGCACGGCTGGCCGTTCACCCAGATGGCGAACGCGTCGGCGAAGTCCTGCTCGCTCCATCCTGCGTACTCCTCGCTGCCGAAGACGTAGGACAGGGAGATGCGGTTGCCCGACGGTACGACCCGCATGGTGAGCACGGCCGCGTCGTACGTGGTCTGCCCGACCAGGCGGTCGAGGGCGCGCGCGCCGCGACCGCCGAGATCGCCGGTGGTGGTCAGCTTCTCGTTCGGGCCGAGGATGGCCGAGGCGGAGAAGTCGGTGTCGGCGTCGGACTGAGGGTCAGCGTCGATGACTGAGCCGGTCGTGAGCGCGACACCGCGCGCGAGTCCGGTGGCGTTCATCCCGGAGAAGCGTCCGGCCTGGACGTCGTTGCCGGAGAAGGTGGCGCTGCGCACCGTGATGCCGCGCCCGGCGATCGTCGCGGCGAGGTCCTCTGCTTCGAGGTCGCGCAGCGAGGTGACGCTCTGTCCGGGCGAGGAGGCCGCGGGCAGTGCGAGTGCGACCGTGCCGCTGGTGGCGAGCGTGGCCGCGCAGACGATGCCGACCGCACGGGCAGCGCGTCGGTGATGACGGGGCCCGCGCCGTGGCTCGGCCGGTGGCCGGCCGTGGGCTGTTGAGGTGTTCATGATGCTCCATGAGTTGTCGGAGTGCGCCCGAGGGCGCCGTCGCGCAGGGCGCGACGCGTGCTTCATGGAGGAGGAGATGTCGCGGGATTCGCGTGCCGTTCAGCCGAAGCCGTATGAGCGGCCGGCGTCGTTGCCAGTCGTCGGGTGCGATGGGACGCACCGGGGAAGTCACCCCCTGTGACCGTTCCTGTGGCGAACCTGCCGATGGCTTGACAGGTGTGGTGCACGTCACACTACGCTCGAAAGCGTTGGGGGAGAACCGTTCGGACGAAGACGCTCACGGATCCAGCAGAAGGTGAACGGACGTGAAGTCTTCGACACGCACACGACCACGCACGAAGAGGCTGGTGAGCGGACTGCTCGCCACCGGCCTCCTCCTGGGAACCATCACGATCGGCTCCACGGCCGCGTTGGCGGCCGAGGACGACGAGGCGCCGACGCCCCCGTCGCCCACCGAGACCACGACGGAAGACACCGCGCCGGTGCCTCAGGAGACGGCTCCGTCGGAGACCGCCCCTGCACCCGAGGAGCCGGTCCCGGCCGATCCGGCTCCTGCGCCAGAGGACCCTGCGCCGCCGGAGGGCGGCGACGAACCGCCTGCCGAGGAAGCGCCACCGACCGACGACCCGGGTGAGGACGGGCTCGTCTCCCCGTTCCGCTTCCCGGGCTTCCCTGCGCCGTCGATCCACAGCCAGCAGGCGTACGACCCGGAGGACGACTTCACCGCGCGGTGGACCCGTGCGGACGCCCTCCAGATCCGGGCGATGTCTGAGCCCTCCGCGCCCGCGGGGGGGAACTCCCTGCCGGAGGAGTACACGATGCCCGAGATCCCTCAGGACTTCCCGGTCCTGGTGGACCAGAACGGCACCCAGGTGTGGGTGTGGGACACCTGGACGCTGACGGACGAGCACTCGAACCAGCTGAGCTTCAAGGGCTGGGAAGTCATCTTCTCGCTCGTCGCGGACTCGACCGCCGGGTACACGTTCGACGACCGGCACACCCACGCGCGGATCGGGTTCTTCTACCGGCCCGCTGACGTGCCTGCCGACGAGCGGCCGGCGAACGGCGGCTGGATCTACGGGGGCCACGTGTTCCCGGACGGCGCGGCTGGCGCGATCTTCGAGGACCAGTCGTTCTCGACGGTCACCGAATGGTCCGGCTCGACCCGGATCATGGAGGGCAACAAGCTCAGGATGTTCTACACGGCAGTCGCGTTCTACCGGGACGCGAACGACCAGGAGATCCAGCCCGCCGACCCGCGCATCGTCCAGACCGAGCTGCGCATCTTCGCCGACGAGGACGGCGTGTGGCTCACCGGCGCACGTGACCAGCACCAGCTGCTCGTGCCGGACGGGACGCTCTACCAGACGCGTGAGCAGAACGCGTTCGTGAACTTCCGCGACCCGTTCACCTTCGAGGACCCGAACACCGAGGACAGCCCGACGTACATGGTGTTCGAGGGCAACACGGGCGGTGAGCGCGGGTCGGTGCCGTGCACGGCCGAGGACCTCGGCTACCGCGAGGGCGACCCGTACGCCGAGCTGCCTGAGACGGTGACGGCCTCGGGCGCGAACTTCCAGATGGCGAACGTCGGCCTCGCCGTCGCCGAGAACAAGGCGATGACGCAGTGGCGGTACCTGCCGCCGATCCTGTCCGGCAACTGCGTCAACGACCAGACGGAGCGTCCGCAGATCTACGTGCAGGGCTCGAAGTACTACCTGTTCACGATCAGCCACCGTCACACGTTCGCGCGCGGCCCGGACACCGACTCGACCGATCCGCGGTTCTGGTACCTGGACGGTCCGGACGGCGTCTACGGGTTCGTGGGCAACGGCATCCGGTCCGACTTCCAGCCGCTCAACGAGGGGAGCGGGCTCGCCCTGGGCAACCCGACGAACCTCAACTACGCGGTCGGTACCCCGGCGGCACCGGACCCGTTCCAGACGGCGCACGCGTTCCAGTCCTACTCGCACTACGTGATGCCGGGAGGCCTCGTCGAGTCGTTCATCGACGCGATCGGCAACCCGGACGTGCGACGCGGCGGGACCCTCGCGCCGACGGTGAAGCTCAACATCGCCGGGACGAGCGCGGTCGTCGACCGCTCCTACGGCGAGGACGGCCTCGGCGGCTACGGGGACATCCCCGCGAACGCCGAGCAGGACGTCTCGCCCGATCCCGACCCGAGACCGCTCCCGTAGCGGACGAGGGTCGCACGCCTGAGGTGGGGCGGCGGCACCCGGCCGTCGCCCCTCCCTCGCGTCCCGGCGGGCGGGTGGGATGCCACGGTGCCTAGCGTGGTGACGATGGCGAGAACCGGTCGCTCCACGGCACGGCGCGTCCCGTCACGCGGGGTCGCGGCGTCCGTCGCGCTCGCGCTCGCGCTGCTCGCGGGGTGCACCGGCACGCCGGAGGACGACCGGGCGCCGTCGGGCACGACGACGTCCGGCCCGCCCGAGAGCACGGCCTACGCCGAGCGGTGGCGTCCGCAGTTCCACTACAGCCCGCCCGAGGGACGCCTCGCGGACCCGAACGGGCTCGTGTGGTTGGAGGGGGAGTGGCACCTGTTCCACCAGCAGGACGGGACGTGGGCGCACGCGGTGAGCACGGACCTCGTGCACTGGGAGACACTCCCCACGGCGCTCGAGCACGACCCGCTCGGCCAGGCCCTCTCCGGGAGCGTCGTCGTCGACGGGGCGAACACGTCGGGGCTGTTCCCTGCAGGGGAGGGGGGCCTCGTCGCGGTATACACCTCGACAGAGGGCGGTGAGGCGCAGTCGCTCGCGTACAGCACCGACCGTGGCCGCACGTGGCAGCGCTACGCGGACAACCCCGTGATCCCGAACGACGGGCGCAGCGACTTCCGCGACCCGAAGGTCTTCTGGCACGAGGCGACGCAGCGGTGGGTCATGGTCGTCTCCGTGGGGGACGGCGTCGAGCTGCACGGCTCCCCGGACCTCCTGCACTGGGAGCGGCTCAGCACCTTCGGGGAGGGGCAGGGCCTGCACTCGGCCGTGTGGGAGTGCCCGGACCTGTTCCCTCTGCCCGTGGACGGGGACCCGGACGACGTGCGCTGGGTGCTCACCGTGAGCGTCGGCGACTCCGAGGAGACGACCGGGTCGACCGCCCAGTACTTCGTCGGCGACTTCGACGGGACGACGTTCACGCGCGACCCCGCGACACCGTCTGAGGCCGTGCAGATCACCGACGTGGGCCAGGACTTCTACGCCGCCCAGACGTTCGAGCACGCACCCGACGGGCGCCGACTCTGGCTCGGCTGGATGGGCAGCTGGCGCTTCCCCTACTCCGCTCCGACGACGCCGTGGCAGAACGCGATGAGCGTCCCGCGTGAGCTGTCCCTGCGGCGTGTGGCTCCGGGCGCCCCGGCACCGTCGGGCGACGTGCCGCCCGACGGCGGGTACGTCCTCGCGCAGACCCCCGTCCCCGAGCTCCAGGTGCTGGGCGAGGGGACCACGACCGTCACCGATGTGGCGCTCGGGGACGACGAGGCGGTGCTCGACGACCCCGGCACGACCTATCAGGCGCTCGCGGAGATCGCCGTGGGCGACGCGGAGGAGGTCGGACTGCGGGTACGTGAGCGTCGCGCTGAGGACGGGTCGATCGAGGAGGCGACGGTCGTCGGCATCGGCCCCGACGGGTTCTTCCTGGACCGGACCCACGCCGGCCTCACCACGCTGCCGGACAGGAGCGGGGAGAACACCGAGTTCGGGGTCCGCCGAGCGGCGCCGTACGCACCGGTGGACGGCGTGGTGCGCCTGCGCGTGCTCGTCGACGAGTCTTCCGTGGAGACGTTCGTCGACGACGGGGCCCTCACCGGGACCATGGTCGTCTACCCCGGTGAGGGCACCGTCGGGCTCTCGGTCTACGCGCGCGGGGGGACGGCGACGCTGAGATCGATCGAGGTGACGCGGCTCGCCTCGATCTGGTGATACGCGTGTGGTCCGCCCGAGGGAGCCCGGCCACTCGGACGAACGCGCGAGCATTTCGTACGCAAACGCGGCGCGGGCCCCCGCGGCACGTCACGCGGAGGCGAGCTCCGCGCGTCGTGGCGGGTTGGCGCCGGCGCGGGAGACGGTGACGGCGGCGACAGCGACGCAGCGTTCGAGCAGGGTCGTCAGCGTGGCGGGGTCGATCGCGTGCAGGGCGTCGCGGCGGTCCGCGCCGAGCAGGCCCGCGTCCCAGAGCCCGTCCAGGAGCGCGCCCATGAAGGAGTCGCCCGCGCCGACGGTGTCCACGACGTCCACGCGCGGCGCGGTGACGCGCTGCTCGCCGGTGGCGGTGATCGCGAGGGCGCCTTCGCCGCCGTAGGTGATGACGACGAGCGCGGGGCCGAGCGTGAGCCACTGGTGGGCGAGGCTGACGGGGTCGGTG
>JAQSXO010000201.1 GCA_029256625.1 Cellulosimicrobium sp.
GGTGGCGGACCGCGTCAGGCATGGAGGCGCCGAACCCGGAAGGGGGAGCCGTGACGGCACGGACCCTTTCCTCGTTCCTCACCGGTGAGTGAGGGCGAGCAGGCCAGGCTCGTGGCCTGGTACGACGAGATGCGGGCGGTGCACGGCCGGCTCCGGCGCGCGCTGGAGCTGGTGCGGGACACGGCGGACGACGATCCCAGCCCGGCCGACCCGGTCACCGACCTGCTGGTGTACTGCCGGGGCTTCTGTACCGCGCTGACCCGGCACCACACCGCCGAGGACGCGGTCCTCTTCCCCGAGCTCGAGCGGCGTCACCCCGACCTCGCCGACGTCCTGCGGCGCCTGCGCCAGGACCACGGGATGATCGCCTACCTCGTCGCCGACCTCGAGCACGCGCTCGACCGGGCGACGGACCCCGCCGCGTCGCGGGACGCCGTCGTGCGTCACCTCGACGGGGTGGGCGCGATCATGGAGTCGCACTTCCGCTACGAGGAGCGGGCGCTCGGGGGCGTCCTGACCGCGCTCGACCTCAGGGCGCCGCGCGACGACGTGCTCGGGCCGCTCTGAGGTCACGGTCGGGCAGCACCGCGCGGTGCCGCCCGACCGTCGACCGCGCCGGCGCGATCCCCGGTCAGCCCCGCAGGACGAGCGCCACCGTGGCCGCGACCGACGCGGAGGCGACGAGCGCGTACAGCCACGTCCACGTGCGCTGCCCGGCGATGCGCAGCGCCACGGCCACCACGAGCGCTGCCAGGGCGAGCACCGGGCCGTCGACGAGCGGGGCCAGGTCGACCGAGACCCGCAGGGTCTCCAGGAGCTGCGGCGGCAGGGGGACGAACGGCTCGCTCTGCCGCGCCGCGCCGTCCGGGACCAGCCACAGCGTGCGCAGCACCGCCAGGACGGCGAGCACGCGCGGCAGCGCGCGCAGGACCGCGCCCCCGGTCCGTGAACGGGCCCAGGACGCCGCCGCGGCCTGTCGGGAACGCCCAGCGGACCGTGTTGCGGCCGCCGGGGTGGCTGCCTGCTGCGGGGCCGCGGGGGCCCCCCGGGGGTTCCGCGGCGCGCTCGAGGGCTGCGGGGCCGGGGCGCTCGTGACCGCCGCACCGGTGACGCGCGTCCGGGCGGGCCCCGGATGCACCGACGGCGACGGCGGCGTCGGCCCGAGGTGCTGGACGGGGCTCCGGCGCGGCGGGACCGACGGCGGCACCGGCCGGCCGACCCGCGTGGCGACGAGGTCGGGGGAGTCCAGCACGCGGGTCCGCGCGACCGCAGGGGGGACCGGCTCCGCCCGGGGCCGCACGGACGGGGCGCGGCCCAGCGTGGAGACCCGCTGCACGGGCACCGGCCACGCGCGCGCGCCCGGGGCGCCGGACGCCGGGACGGGGACCGGTCCGTCCGTCCGCGACCGCGCGACCCGGGCCACGGGCTCGGCGCCGGCACGCGGCACCGGGAGCGCCGGGTGCGTCGGGCGACGGTACGCCCGCCACCCGCGCAGGGTGTCGGCGTGCCCCGCGGGCGGTGCCGCGGCCTGCCACTGCATCGCCTGCCACAGCCAGTCCTTGAGCTCCGCCGGGGTCCGGCCGTCGGCGACCTGGGCGCCGATGCTCGCCACGTGGTCGGCGATGACCTCGGCGGCCGCGCCGTCGAACCCGTCCCCGTGCACCTCGGCCAGCACGCTCATGAGCGTGGCGTCGTAGACCAGGGCGTGCCACGGTTCCCGGGGACGGGCCGCATCGGCTCCCGTGCCGGCCGGCGGGACCTCCGCCGCCCGCTCGGCCGGGACGGGTGCGCCGGTCGCGGCGGCCAGACCGGCGACGGGGCCCAGCGCGCGCTCCGCCGCGGTCGCGCCGTCGGCCACGATCCGTGAGGTGACGAGCAGGGTGTCGTCGGCGGCCTCCCCGGCGAGTCGCGCGCGCAGCACCGCGACGACGCTCTCCAGCGCGGGGCGGTGGTTCGGCTGGTACCGGGTCATCGAGAGGATCAGGTCCTGCAGGTGGGGGTCGATCTCCGGCAGCTCGGCCGGGGCCGGGGCGAGCTCCATCCCGGCCGGCACCCCGACGAGGTCGTCGGGGACCTCCCGGACGAGGTCGTCGGCCTCGAGGTCGCGGCCGAGGAAGTTGAGGTCCGCCGGCACGACGCCGGTGCACGCGAAGACCAGCAGCAGGCCGAGGGCGTACACGTCCGAGCGGGGGTGCACGCGGCGGCCGAACAGCTCCGGCGCCATGTACGCGAGCGTCCCGACGGGCTGGGTCGACGTCGCGGTGTCGAACATCTTGGCGATGCCGAGGTCGATGAGGACCGCGCGGTCGCCGTCGACCATGATGTTGGCGGGCTTCAGGTCGCGGTGCACGCAGTGCTGCCCCTGCAGCACGAGCAGCGCCTCCGCGACCTGCGCGGCGAGCCGCAGCGCCCGGGGGCCTTCCAGCGGGCCCGACGCGCGGACCCGGTCGCGCAGCGTCGTGCCCGGCACGAGCTCCATCGCGAACCACGGCTGCTCGTCGTCCAGGCCCGAGCGCGCGAACGCGGGGAAGCCGCGTCCTCCCACCGCCTCCAGCAGCCTCGCCTCCTGCTCGAAACGGTCGCGCGAGCCCTCCTGCAGGCCCGTGAGCACCTTCACGGCGACCTCCGCGCCGTCCGCGTCCGTGGCGCGGTAGACGTGCGCGAACCCGCCGTGCCCGAGCACCTCGGCGAGGGTGAACGGGCCCTTGCGGTCGCCGCTCGCCGGCACCTGACGGACGGGCCGCCTGGGAAGCGGCGCGGGGCCGGGCTCGGCGTCGGGGGCGGCAGCAGGTCGGACGGAGACGTCGGGCGCGGCGGGCATCGGCCCGTCGTGGTCGGCGGGGGCCTGCGTGGTCAGGCGGGTGTCGTCGTCGGTCGCCACCGCGAGGGCGGACTGCTCGGGGCCGGGCATGGGCGCAACGTTACAAGCGCGCCGCTCCTGGACGTAGCAGACAACTCCGGCGTCCCGCCCCGCGAGCGCGACGCCGACCTGGCAGGCTTGACGGCATGGTCAACCGCCTCGCCGACGCCGTGAGCCCGTACCTGCGCCAGCACGCCGACAACCCCGTCGACTGGTACCCGTGGGGCGCCGAGGCGTTCGCCGAGGCGCGGCGCCGCGACGTGCCGGTCATGGTGTCGGTCGGCTACGCGACGTGCCACTGGTGCCACGTCATGGCGCGCGAGAGCTTCTCCGACCCGGGGATCGGCGCGCAGCTCGCGCGCGGGTTCGTCGCGGTGAAGGTCGACCGTGAGGAGCACCCCGACGTCGACGCGAGCCTGCTCGCTGCGGCGAGCGCCTTCACACCCGACCTCGGCTGGCCGCTCACGGTGTTCACGACGCCGGACGGCGCGCCCTTCTACGCCGGCACGTACTGGCCGCCCGTCCCCGTGGCGGGGCGGCCCGCGTTCCGGGACGTGCTCGACGCCGTCACGCAGGCCTGGGAGCAGCGGCGCGACCAGGTGGTCGACACCGGGGAGACGATCCGCGCGGCGCTGCGGGACGCGGCGGCGGGTCGGCGGACGGGGGTCCCGTCCGCCGCGGCGACGGCGGTCGCCGAGCCCGGGCAGCCGGGCGCTCCGGGCGAGACCGACGACGGGCCGGTCGGCCGGCTCGCGGACCACGCGCGGACCGTGGTCGACCGGCTCGAGGCGGCGGAGGACCGCGTGCACGGCGGGTTCGGCGGCGCGCCGAAGTTCCCCGTCGCGCCGACGCTCGAGCTCCTGCTCGACCTGGCTGCGTCGTCGGTCGTGGACCCCGAGGTCGCGCGGCGCGCGCTCGTCCTGGCCGGGCGCACGGTCGACGCGATGGCGGCGAGCCCGCTGCGCGACGTCGACGGCGGGTTCTTCCGGTACGCGACCCGGCCCGACTGGTCGGAGCCGCACTACGAGCGGATGCTCTACGACAACGCCCAGCTCCTCTCGGCCGCGACGACCCTCGCGGTGCTGCGGCGCACCGGGCCGGTGGACGGCCCGCTCCGCACGCCCGCGTCCGCCCCGGGGAGCCCGGACCCGGACCTGGGCGAGGGCGCCGCGCGGGTCGCGGCCGACGTCGGGCGCTTCCTGCTGCGCGTGCTGCGCCTCGCCGACGGCGCGTTCGCGAGCGCGCAGGACTCGGAGTCCGTCGTGGACGGCGAGCGCGTCGAGGGCGGCTACTACCTGCTCCCGCCCGCCGAGCGCGCGCGCCACCAGGCGCCCCGGCTCGACACCAAGGTCCTCACGGGCTGGAACGGCCTCGCGATCGAGGCGCTCGCGCGGGCCGGGCACCACCTCGGCCTGCCCGACCTCACGGACGCCGCGCGTGCCGCCGCCGACCGGCTGCTGACCGCGCACGTGCGGGCCGACGGCACGCTCGTGCGCGCGTCGGAGGGCGGCGTCGCCTCGGACGCCGTCGCGACGCTCGAGGACTACGGGGCGTTCGCGGCCGGGCTTCTCACTCTCGGTGGTCTGACCGGGGACCCGCGCTCCGTGCGCGAGGGCCTGCGCCTCGTCGACGCGACCGTCGGCGCGGACGGCGACCTGCGGCCCCCGCAGGGCACCGACCCCGTGCTCACCGACCTCGGGCTCGCGGCCGGCGCCGCCGCGGACGCGTCGGAGGGCGCCGTGCCGTCGGGCACGACGGCGGCCGCGCGGGCCGCGATGCTCGCGCACCTCGCGACGGGCGAGCCGCGATACCGCGACGCCGCCCGGGCGCAGGTCGCCGCGTCGCCGACGGCGAGCGAGCACCCGCTCGGCGCGGCCGGGGTGCTGCGCGTCGCCGTCGGGCTCGCCGAGCCACCCCACCAGCTCGTGCTCGTGGCCGACCCCGACCTGCGCGAGGCGTTCCGGGAGGCTGCGCGCGACTGGTACCACCCGAACGGGCTGCTGCTCGCCGCGACGCTCGGGGACGCCGCGGCGCTCGCGGTCGACGGCGTCGGGCTGCTCGCCGGTCGCGGCCCGGGCGCCTACCTGTGCGCCGACTTCGTGTGCCGCCTCCCGGCGCACGACCCCGACGGGCTGCGGGCCCAGCTCGACGGGTAGCCGCGCCCGGTCCGGGGGTGCACGGCGCACGCGCCGGTCGCATGATGGAAGAGCGGTGCGGCACGAGGAGGAGCCATGAGGGCATCGGTCGGGGACAGGATCGTGACCGCCTCGGGGGTCGTCGGCGGAGCGGTGCGCGACGGGGTGGTGGTCGAGCTGCGGCACGAGGACGGGTCGCCCCCGTACCTCGTGGAGTGGGCGGACACGGGCGAGCGCACGCTCGTCTACCCGGGGTCGGACAGCTACGTCGAGCACGTTCCCGGGGCGGAGAACGGCGGCGGGACCGACACCACGAAGGTGTGGCGCGTGCAGGTCAGCGTCGTCGAGTCGGAGGGCCGCACGACGGCGGAGGCGGTGCTCGTCGCGGAGACGCCGGAGCACCTGCGGACCGTCGGGCGCGCGCGACGCGACCCGCACGACCTGGACGTCCCGCTGATCGGCGACGAGATCGCCGTCGGGCGGGCGCTGCGGCGGCTCGCGGACCGGCTGCTCGACGACGCGGAGTCGGACATCGAGTCGTCCACGGGCGTCCCGGCGCACGTGCACCTGTGACGGAGGCTCCCGACGCGCCGGTCGCCCTGCGGGCCGTCGTGCACGGGCGCGTGCAGGGGGTCGGCTTCCGCTGGGCGACGCGCGAACGGCTCGCGGTGCTCGGGCTGGAGGGGACGGCGACCAACCTCCCCGACGGCACGGTCGAGGTCACGGCGTCCGGCCCGCCGGACGCGGTCGAGCGTCTCGTCGCGTGGTTGCGCGAGGGGCGGACGCCGGGACACGTCGCGCGCGTGGACGTCGCCCGGGACGCCGACCCTCCGACGTCGCGCTGAGCTCCAGTCGGCGGCTCAGTCGTCCGCGCGGGCCAGCACCGACTCCCAGTGCCACGGCTCGGGCACGCGCCCGTCGGGCTCGGCGAAGTCGGGGTGGGTCCAGCCGTAGGTCTCGGCGTTCTGCTTGAGCCACTCGTACTGGGGCGTGCCGAACGCCTGCACGCCACCGCCCAGGTCGACGGCGAAGCCCAGGCCGTGGTTCGAGCAGCCGGGCGGTGCGGCGATCGGCGACGACGGGTCGTAGAGGCCCGCCTGCTCCTCGTACGTGCGGTACGAGGAGTTGATCGTCAGGTGCACGCCGAACCGCTCGAGGTAGGCCGCGTCGAGGGCGACGAGCCCGTCGAGCACGTCGGCGCGCACCCGGTCCGACGGCGACCACGGGATCGCGGCCAGGGCGGAGTCGGGCACGCGTCCGCCGTCGGGGTCCCACACCTGGTCCGGCGCGGGGCAGGAGACGGCGTCCTGCGCGGTCGACATCTCCTCGTTCGCCTCCAGGTCGAGCACCGCCCGCTCCAGCGCGGCGAGGTCGTCGCCGGCGAGGCCCTCGGCGGCCGCGGAGGTCGTGGCCGCCGCATCGAGGGCGTCGCGCAACCGGGCGCGTACGGCCTCGTCGGCGCCGAGGCCCTCGGTCGCGGCGTAGATCTTCTCGCCCTGCTCCTGGACGGGCGCGAGGCTCGTGCGGGCCGCGGCGACCAGGTCCCGGGCGTGCTCCAGCATCGAGGCCTGCACGTCCTGCGACGCGTCCTCCAGCGACCCGCTCGCGCTCGTCGTGCCGGTCGTCATCCGGTCGAGGAACGAGGCGCCCAGCAAGGCGCGCGCGTCGTCGACCTCGGCAGCGAGCCGTTCCCGGGCCGTGGGGTCCGCGACCTTCCCGTCGGACGTCGTGAGCAGGGCCTGCGCCGTCGTGGTCTGCGCTGCCAGGTCGTCGTACGTCGACCCCCGGTACCAGACGAGCCCTCCGCCGGCGGCGCCGAGGAGGAGCGCGAGCGTCACGACGACCGCGACCCACACGCCGCGGCGCCGGCGAGTCCCCCGGGCGTGCCGCCGCTCCCGCCCGGTCGGGTAGCCCGAGGGGTCGGTGGAGGAGGGGGCGTTCGTGACGGTCACAACGCCAGAACCTACGCCACCGGCAGGTGCCCCTCGGACCGTCCGGCGGGTGAGCGGGGAGACGCTCACCGAAGTATCACGAACCCCGCCGGGCCCTCCCCAGATGGTGTCCCCGACGACGGTGCCGGGGCGAGCTCGGGAGGGGTCATGAAACGCCTGGTGCTGTGCTGCGACGGCACGTGGAACTCGCCGGTCAACGCGAGCGTGTCGAACATCGAGAAGATCGCGCGCTCGGTCCGCACCGGCATCGGGCCGGACGGCGTGCAGCAGATGGTGTTCTCGGTCGAGGGCGTCGGCGCGCAGGGCTACCTCGTCGACCGCCTGCTCGGCGGGGCGTTCGGGTACGGGCTGACGCGCAACGTCGTCGCCGGGTACCGGCACCTCGCGCTCAACTACGAGCCCGGCGACGAGATCTACGTGTTCGGGTTCAGCCGCGGCGCGTACACGGCCCGCAGCGTCGTCGGCATGGTCGCGACGGTCG
>JAQSXO010000202.1 GCA_029256625.1 Cellulosimicrobium sp.
GCGCCCGGACAGCTTGAGGAACGCGACGACCGACCCCGTGAAGGTCACCGCGCCCACGAGCACGCCGAGGGAGACCTCGACGAGGTGCGCGACGTCGTCGGCCCCGGCGGCGTGGGCGGTCAGGTAGGAGTTGTAGCCCACGAGCACGGCCGCGGCCCCGACGAAGCTGTGCAGGATCGCGATGAGCTCCGGCATCTGCGTCATCTCGACGCGGCGCGCGCGCCACGTCCCGACCGCCGCGCCCACGAGCAGGACGAGCGCGATGAGCAGCGCGGTGACGAGCACGGGGCGGGCGCTCGTGCCGAGCGCGAGGACGATCGTCGCGGCGAGCGCGAGGACCATGCCGACCATGCCCAGCAGGTTGCCGCGGCGCGCGGACTCCTGCTTCGACAGCCCCGCGAGGCTGAGGACGAACAGGACGGCGGCGAGGACGTAGACCGCCTGGGCGACGGACGTCGCGGTCATCGGGCCACCCCCTGCGCGCGCGCCGGGGCGTCCTTGCGGAACATGCGGATCATGCGGTTCGCCACGAGGAAGCCACCGAAGATGTTGATGCTCGCGACGGTCGCGGCGAGCAGGGCGAGCGTCGTGACGACCCAGTCGTCCGAGCCGATCTGCAGGAGCGCGCCGACGAGGATGATGCCCGAGATCGCGTTGGTCTGGGCCATGAGCGGCGTGTGCAGGGAGTGGGTGACGTTCGAGATCACGTAGTAGCCGACGATCACCGCGAGCGTGAACACGGTGACGTGCCCCACGAGCGACGGCGGCGCGAACGACAGCGCGAGCGTCACGAGCACCGCGGCGAGCGCGGCGCCCACCGTCCGACGACGACGGCGCAGGCTCGCGGCCGCGGCCGCCTCCGCGGCGGTCCGCTCGCGCTCCGCGGCCTCCTGGGCCGGGTCGGGTGGTGGCGGCGGCACGGTCGACCCGGGGGCGGGGGCGGCGCTCACCGCGACGGGCGGCGGCGGCCACAGCACCTCGCCGTCGCGCGCGACGGTCATACCGCGCTGCACGGGGTCGTCGAGGTCGAGCGCGAGGGCGCCGTCCTTGCCGGGCGTGAGCAGCTCGAGCAGGTGCACGACGTTCGTCCCGAGGAGCTGCGACGTGTGCTGGGGCAGGCGTCCCGCGAGGTCGGTCCAGCCGACGACCACGACGCCGCCCTCCGTCACGACGCGCTCGCCCGGCACCGTGAGCGCGCAGTTCCCGCCGCCCGAGGCCGCGAGGTCGACGACGACGCTCCCCGGACGCATCCCTGCGACGGCCCCGGCCGTGAGCGTGCGCGGCGCGCGGCCGCGCACGAGCGCCGTCGTGACGACGACGTCGGCCTCGGCGGCCTCGCGCGCGTACACCGCGAGGGCCGCGGCCTCCTGCTCGGGCGTGAGCGGCTTGGCGTAACCGTCGGCGGACATGCCCTGCTGCGCGGCGGGCTCGCGCACGGCCGTGCCGCCCATGGACTCGATCTGCTCGGCCGCCTCGGAGCGCACGTCGAACGCGCGCACCTGCGCGCCGAGGCTCGCGGCAGCGCCGACCGCGGCGAGCCCGGCGACCCCGCCGCCGATGACGAAGACCTTCGCGGGCGGCGTCTTGCCCGCGGCGGTGACCTGCCCCGCGAACATGCCGCCGTACTCGGCCGCGGCCTCGACGACCGCGCGGTATCCCGCGACGTTGGACAGCGTGCTCAGCACGTCGAGGGCCTGCGCGCGCGAGATGCGGGGCACGGCGTCGAGCGCGAGCGCGGTCACGCCGTGCGCGGCGAGGCGCTGGACGAGGTCGGGGGCGTTCGCGGGGCCGAGCATCGCGACGAGGGTCGCGCCCGCCCGCAGGAGCGCGACCTGGGCGTCGGTGGGCGCGTTCACGGCCGTGACGACGTCGGAGCCCCACGCGGCCGCGGCGTCCACGACCGCGGCGCCCGCCGCCTCGTACGCGGCGTCGGAGAACGTGGCCCCCGCGCCGGCGTCGTGCTCGACGACCACGTCGTACCCGAGCGCCCGCAGGCGCTCGACCGTGCGCGGGGTCGCGGCGACGAGCCGCTCCCCGTCCCTCACCTCGCGGGGGACACCGATCCTCACGTGCGGGCTCCTCACCTCGTCGAGCATCGTGGGCGCCCGCGTGGCCGGAGACGACGGCGGGTGCGCGGCGAGCCTATCGGGGGCCACCCGCGTCGTCCTGGGTCCAACGTCCCCGAGCGGCCGAACCTCGACCCGGTCGGCGCTCGTCGCGCCCGCGGCGAGGAGCAGCAGCGGGGAGTTCTCACCATCGCGGGAGGTGGCGCCACCGACACCGGGTCAGCGAGGATCGGGGCGCCATCCGCTCAGAACCCCGGGGGAACCATGCGTCGCGCCACCGTCCGCTCGATCGTCCTCGCGCCGGCCGTCGGCCTGTGCGCCGTCGCGCTCGCCGCGTGCTCGGTCAGTGCGAACCTCACCGTGCCGGCCTCGAAGATCGCGCAGGACGCCGAGGGCGCGCTCGCCGAGATCGGCGAGGCGGACGTCGACTGCGGCGAGGAGGACGTCGACCTCGTGGACGGCGAGGTCGTCGCGTGCGAGCTCACCGACCCGGCGTCCGGGAACGTCTACGACACGACCGTCACGCTGTCCGACGTCGACGGGACGAAGTACCACGTGGACGTCAAGGTCGCCGAGACCCCGCAGGGCTGACCCGCCGTCGACCGGTCGCTACAGGTCGCCCTTCTTCTGCAGGAAGCGCATCGCCACCCAGCCGATGGGGATCCGCGCCCAGTAGGTCGCGACACGGAAGAGGAGCGTGGCGGACGTGGCGAGCGCGACCGGGACCCCGGCCGCCGTGAGGCCGGCGGTAAGCGCGAGCTCGATCGTGCCGAGGCCGCCCGGCGTCGGGACGGCGGCCCCGGCCGCGTTGCCCACGAGGTAGATCACGGCCACGTCGACGAGGTCGAGCTCCTGCCCGAAGGCGGCGAGCGCCGCGTCGAACGCGAGCACGTAGCCGAGCGTCATGATGATGTTGCCGGCGAACCCGACGGCGAGACGCCCGGGCTGGCCCAGCATCTCCGAGAGGCGGGGCCACACCTGCTGGATCGTCGGCCGGATCCTGGCGAGCGCCCAGGTGCGCACGGCCGGGACGAGCAGCGTCGCGAGGACGGCCAGGGCGACGCCGCCGATCGCCAGCAGGACCGTGGTCGAGGGAAGCTGGACGAGGCCGCCTTCCCCGGTGAAGATCGACAGGACCACCAGGATGAGGATCGTCACGACGAACTGCGACACCTGGACGAGCGCGACGGTCGCGACGGCCATGGGCGTCGAGATGCCACGTCGTGTCAGGAGACGCAGGTTGAGCGCCGCCGGGCCGATGCCGGCGGGCGCGGCGAGCGCGACGTAGGAGCCGGCGGCCTGGGTCAGGTTCACGCGCCAGAACGGCAGCCGCTTCGGCGAGAAGGCCGTGAGCGTGAGCGCGGCGCCGACCCACGTGAGGATGCCGAGGACGAACGACAGCACCGCCAGCCACGGGTTCGCCTCGGTCACCGCCTCGGCGATCTGCTCGAAGTTGAACGAGGTGACGAGCGCCGTCACGGCGGCGATCACGAGCGCGATGGTGAGCACCGTCCGTGCGCCGAACCGCGTGATGCGCTGCGGCTCGACGTCCGCCTCGGGGAGCCGCTCCACCAGAGCGGCCCGCAGCTCCTTGAGGAGCTCCTTGTTCTGCCGGATCTCCTCGCGCGTGCTCGGCGGGAGCGCGACCGACTGGAGCAGAGGCCCGATGGCGGCGATGTCGTCGTCGGGCAGGACGCTCGCGGCGGACTCGACGGCGCGGCTCGCCCCGACGCGCAGCGCGAGGAGCGCGACCATCTGGGCGAGGTCCATGCGTCGTGCGAGCTCGGACGACGCGATGTCGCCCTGCTCCCACCCGGTGAGCCAGACCTCCGGGGCGCCGGTCGTGGGCTCGTGCGAGACGAGCATGACGTCGGAGGTCAGCGCACGGTGCGCGATGCCCGCGGCGTGCGCGAGCCGGAGCTGGCGCCACGCCTCGTTGAGCACCGAGCCGGTGAGGTCCTCCACGGGCAGGTCGCGCAGCGAGACGGCGCCGGTCGCGTGCTCCTGGACCAGGACCATGGAGTCGTCCGACTCGGCGACGCCGAGCAGCCGCGGGGTGCGGACGCCCGCCGCCCGCGCGGCGTAGGACAGGAGGGCCGCGCGCTCGGCCGCGGCGCGCAGCGAGATGGCCGCACGGCCCTCGCTGCCGCGCAGCCGCAGCGACCGCCAGAACCGGGCGAGGAAGCCGACGACCTGCCGGTCGCCGTCGAGCACGACGACGTCACGACGCACGTCGTCCTCCGCGAGCATCGCGTAGACGCGGTTGTCGCCGGCGCGCGTCAGCGCGATGGCGGCCGAGTCGGACGGCGCGTCCTGGGCCTCCGTGGCGGGGGTCTGCCCGTCCGCCCCGTTCGCTCCGCTCGACGACCCGCCCTCGTCGGGGTGCGTGACCGACCCGAGGTGCTGGGCGGCGAGCGCGGCGTCCGCGGTGAGGACCGTCCCGGCGTCGTCGGTGGCCCCGGGCGCACGCAGGACGCCGACGTGCACCTCGGCGGTGATGCGGCCCTCGGCGTCGACCTCGGTGATGGGGTCGTCCGCCGCCTCGGCGAGCTCCTCGTCGTCGGTGACGTCGCGCACCCGCACGAGGGCGGTCGGCGAGAAGCCCGCGCGTCGTACCCCGGCCACCAGGTCGGGGCCGTACGCGCGCTCGCTGCGGACGCCCGAGACGTAGCGCACCGCGAGCCCGGCGATGCGGCCCAGCAGCAGCGTGATGATGATGCCCGGCAGCGAGACCTGGCCGGTGATGAGCACGACGCCGATCGCGACGAACAGGAGGTTCCACGACCACTTGACCGTGCGCCGTCGGGTCCGTGTCCCCGCCGCCGTGAGCAGGCCGCCGATCGCGGCGACGTAGAGGTAGTCCGGGATGGTGAGCTGCCACGACCCGTCGATGAACGCGGAGAGCCCGCGGATCAGGTCGTCCGAGCCCCAGGTGCGCAGCGCGAGCACGACGAGCACGCCGAGGAGCAGGCCGAGCGCGGCGGCGACGATGGACTCGACGACCTGCCGCCCGAGGCGGCGGAGGCCGAGCTCGACGAGCACCGCGAGCGGTACGAAGAGCGTGATGAGGCCTTCCAGGACGGTGACCGGGAGGAAGAGGACCCGGGCGAGCACGTCGGAGAAGTTCTGCACGTCCTCCGCGACGCCCTCGGTCGTCCCGTGGGCGTACACCGACATGAGCATGACGACCGCGACGCCCACCGCGCACAGCACGAGGTTGACGAGGTCGATCGGGTGCCGGACGCGCTGCTCGGCCGTGTCGACGACGCGGACCGTCCCCTCGTCGTCGTGCCCGCGGCGGGCGAGGAGGGCCTCGAGCGCGCCGGTCTGAGGGCGGGGATCCACCTGCTCGGGCCGGGCGAGGGAGCCGACCTCGACGACCGCGCCGACGTGGGGAGCGTCGCGCTCGGTCGGCTCGGGGGCGGGGGAGGCCATGCGAGCGAGTCTAGGTCGGGGGCCTTGGGCAGGCGCGGTATTTGGCCGATTCCTCCGGGTGATTCGCCCTGTTCGCCCGCATGCTGGACGGCTCGCGGCTCCCGCTCGGCGGGCGGGTGTGAGCAAGGCCTCCCTAGCATGGGACCAGCGACGGACCTGGGAGGTCGGCATGGCACGTGGCACGACGACGGAGCGCGGCGCCGCGGACCGCCCCGACGGTCCGGACGGTCCCGCGACGCCCGACGCGAACGGGCAGGAGCGCAACCCCTTCCGCAAGGTGTGGTGGCTCCCGGTGGTCCGGGGGACCCTCCTGATCGTCCTCGGCCTCCTCCTCATGATCGAGCCGCTGGAGCAGCTGGGGACGCTGCGCGTCGTGCTCGGCGCGTTCCTCGTGGCGGACGGCGTGCTGGTCGCCGTGCAGGGGTTCGTGCACCGTCGGCAGGTCGGGTCGGCGTGGTGGCTCGCGCAGGCCGGGGTCAACGTCGTCTTCGGCGTCGTCGTGGCGCTGTGGCCGGACCTCACCGCGACCGCGCTGTACTACGTGCTGGCCGTGTGGGTGCTCGTGCTGGGCATCACCACGATCGCCGGGGCGGCCGCGCTCGTCCGCAACCGCGACCTGGGCTGGGCGTGGATGCTCGCCGTCGGGATCGTCTCGGTGCTGTTCGGGATCCTGCTCGTCACGCGGCCGCTCGACTCCTTCGACGTGCTGCGGCTCGTCGCCGTCGTGTTCGCGCTCTACGCGTTCGTCTCCGGTGCGATCCACGTGGTGTCGGGCTTCGCCGTCCGCGCGGTCGCGCGCGAGCTCGC
>JAQSXO010000203.1 GCA_029256625.1 Cellulosimicrobium sp.
GTCTGGATCTGCGGCTTGATGTACTGCATCGTGTCGTAGAGCGCGGTCATCGCGGTGAACGACCCGCCCGGCGAGTTGATGTAGAGGATGACGTCGCGGTCGGGGTCCTGGCTCTCGAGCACGAGGAGCTGGGCCATGACGTCGTCGGCGGACGCGTCGTCGACCTGGACGCCCAGGAAGATGATGCGGTCCTCGAACAGCTTGGTGTAGGGGTCCTGGCGCTTGAAGCCGTACGCGGTGCGCTCCTCGAACTGCGGGAGCACGTAGCGGGCCGACGGCGCGCCCCCCGGCAGCGCGACGCCGCCGGGACGCGCGCCCGCGCCGGCGAGGCGCTGCGCGGTGGACAGGTACTGGGACTCGGCGCTGAAGCTCACGGGTTCTCCTCGGTGAAGTCTGGTGTCCGGTGCGGGGGTCAGGAACCCGTGGTGCCGCCGCCGCCGGTCACGGACGACGCGTTGGTGACGACGTGGTCGATGAAGCCGTACTCCAGCGCCTCCTCGGCCGTGAACCAGCTGTCGCGGTCGTTGTCCTTGAGGATCTGCTCGAGCGGCTTGCCGGTCTGCTCGGCCGTGAGCTCGGAGAGCACCTGCTTCATGTGCATGATGAGCTGCGCGTTGATGCGCACGTCGGTCGCGGTCCCGCCGATGCCGCCCGAGGGCTGGTGCATCATGACGCGCGCGTGCGGCGTCGCGTACCGCTTGCCCTTGGTGCCGGAGGAGAGCAGGAACTGCCCCATCGACGCCGCCATGCCCATGGCGATCGTCGCGACGTCCGGCTGGATGTACTGCATGGTGTCGTAGATCGCCATCCCGGCCGTGATCGACCCGCCGGGCGAGTTGATGTAGAGCCAGATGTCCTTCTCCGGGTCCTCCGCGGCGAGCAGCATCATCTGGGCGCAGATGGCGTTCGCGTTCTCGTCGCGCACCTCCGAGCCGAGCCAGATGATGCGCTCCTTGAGGAGCCGGTTGTAGATGGAGTCGTTGAGTCCGAAGCCCGGACCCTCGGCGCGGTTGACCGGGGCCGTCGCGTCGGACGGCAGGTACAGCTCGTTCACTTCCATCTCCTTCGTCGCTCCCGCGGGTCGCCCCCGCCTGCGCTGCCCTGGCCGGTCCCGGGACGGTGTCCCGGTCCAGCCGTGCTGCAGTGACCCTAACGCGGTCCGTGCCCGGCGTTCGTCCCGATAGCGCGCGTTTTCGCTGACGGCGCACCAGGCGGCCGGTGCGCGCCGTCACGGCACGGGCACGACGACGGCCCGCCCCCTCGCGCGGAGGGTGCGGGCCGTCGTGGGACCTGCTCCGGCCGGGTGGCCGGTGCCGTGTCAGGCCTTCGTCGAGTCCTTCTCGTCGTCCTCGACCGGCGCCTCGGCAGCGGCGTCGGCGGAGTCGTCGACGAGCGCCTCCTCGACGGGCTCGGCGGCGATGTCCTCGACCGACTCGTCCGCGGCGGCGTCCTCGTCGTCCGAGCCGATGAACTCGGTCAGGTCGACGACGTTGCCGGCGGTGTCCTTGACCTCGATCCCGCGCAGCGCGACGGCGAGCGACTTGGAGCGCGCGACCTCGCCGACCATCGCGGGGATCTGCCCGCCCTGGTCGAGCGACTGGATGAACTGGTTCGGGTCCATCCCGTACTGGCGCGACGCGCTCACGAGGTACTCGAGGAGCTCGTTCTGCGCGACCTTGATCTCGAGCTGCTCGGCCAGCGTGTCGAGCAGGATCTGGTTGCGGATCGCGTCGGTCGCCTCGACGGTGACCTCGGCGCGGTGCGTCTCGTCCTCCAGACGGCCCTCGGACTCGAGGTGACGGTGCACCTCGGCCTCGACGACGCCCGACGGCACGGGGATCTCCACGGCGTCGTTGAGCGCCTTGAGGAGCTCGTCGCGCGCGGCCACGGCCTGGTTCGAGGTCTTGATGCTCGCGACCTGCTCGCGCAGGTCCGCGGTGAGCTCCTCGAGCGTGTCGAACTCGGACGCGAGCTGGGCGAAGTCGTCGTCCGCCTCGGGCAGGTCGCGCTGCTTCACGGAGGTGGCCGTGACGGTGACGGCGGCCTCCTTGCCCTCGTGCTCGCCGCCGGCCAGCGGGGCGTTGAACGTGGTCGTCTCCTCGGCCGAGAGGCCGGTGAGCGCCTCGTCGAGGCCCTCGAGCATGTTGCCCGAGCCGATCTGGTAGCTGACGCCGGAGACGGAGTCGACCTCCTCGCCGTCGATCTCGGCCGTGAGGTCGAGCACGACGAAGTCGCCCTCGGCCGCGGGACGGTCGACGCCGACGAGGGTGCCGAAGCGCTCGCGCAGCGCGTCGAGGCGCTCGGTGACGTCCTCGTCGGTGACCTCGGCGGGCTCGACCGTGATGGCGAGCGAGTCGAGGGCGGGCAGCGTGATCTCGGGGCGGACCTCCACCTCGGCGGTGAAGACCAGCTGGCCCTCGCCGGCCTTGGCCGGGATCTCGGTGACCTCGACCTCGGGCTGACCGAGCGGGCGCAGGCTCTCCTCGCTCGCGGCCTGGCGGTAGAAGCCGGAGAGGCCGTCGTTGACGGCGTGCTCGATGACGGCGCCCCAGCCGACGCGCTGGTCGATCACGCGCGGCGGGACCTTGCCCTTGCGGAAGCCGGGGATGTTCACCTGCTCCGCGATGTGCTTGTAGGCGTGCTCGATGCTCGGCTTGAGCTCGTCGTACTCCACCTCGACGGTCAGCTTGACCTTGGTGGGGTCCAGGGTCTCGACGGCGCTCTTCACTTCGATGGTCTCCAACTGATCGGGGCGGGCCGGCGTGCGGCCGGGAACGGCTCCGCACGCAGACGTACGGGCAACCGTCCCATCGTACGCGAGCGGTCAAGCGCCGCGGTCAGGCCGACGCGCGTGCACCCGGGCGCCGGACCACCAGCAGGACCGCGGTCCCGACGACGGCGGTCGCGACGACGGTCTGCCATCGCAGCCCGACGACGCCGAGCACGTCGAGCAGCACGGCCATGACCATCTGGCCGCCGACGACCGTGAGCGTGAGGACGAACGTGCCGAGGTGACGGACCGCGAACGCGGCCGCCACGGTGATGAGCGTCCCGAGCGGGCCGCCCAGGTAGAGCCACCACTGCGCGGGCAGCGAGACGCCGTCGAGCCCTCCGAGGGCCGCGACGAGCGCGCAGACGACGGAGATGCCGACGAGCCCGCCCGTGACCGAGGTCAGGGTCGCGACCACCGGGTCGCCCGTGAGCTGCGTCACGCGGCCATTCCCGGCCTGCTGCCCGCACAGGACGGCGCCGCCCACGAACAGCGCGACACCGGCGGACACCGCGGCCCAGCCCGCGTCCGTCGACGCGCCGCCCAGCACCGCGACACCCAGGCCCACCAGCGCCGCGAGGCCCGCGACCGCCCGCCGGGGCGTGAGCCGCAGCGGGGCCGGGAGCCCGACGCCGCGCGCGTCGAGCGCGAGGCCTGCGACGGTCTGACCGGCGACCGAGCACACGGACGCGACCGCGACGCCGACGAGCGGGACCCCGGCGGCCATGGCGACGACGATCGGCACGCTGCAGAGCCCGACCGCGAACCACCACCAGGAGGCCGAGGCGCGCAGGACGTGGAGCGTGGACCGGACGCGACGGCGGGCGACCACCACGAGCACGGTCGCGAGCAGGGTCCCGACGTAGGAGAGCCACGCGGCGACCACGGGTCCGGTCCCGGCGGTGGCGAGGTCGCCGTTGAGCCGTCCCTGGAGCGACAGCACCGCGCCGCTGCCCGCGGCGACCAGCGCCGCGAGCGTGACGTGGTTCGCGCGGCCGGGCACGGGCGTCGATGGGGTCACGGGGCACCTCTCGAGGACGGGGCCGTCGCGACGGCCCGGACGTCGACGACGCCCCGCGACGCCCCGGAGGGGCGCCGCGCGAAGGTCGGGGTGACAGGATTTGAACCTGCGACCTTCCGCTCCCAAAGCGGACGCGCTACCAACCTGCGCCACACCCCGTCACCCGCCGCGGCGGCGGGCCAGGGCAAGTGTACTGGCGGTGGACGGCCGCCCTGGTCGACGCAGAGGACGCCGCCCGGGCGTGCGGCGGTCACGGCCACCGACGTTTGCTAAGGTTGCGGCCGCAGGTCGGCGGCACGCCGGTCCCCGGCCCTCCGGCCGAGGAGCCGGGATCTCGGTCCACGACCCGCGCGGGCGTAGCTCAATGGTAGAGCCCCAGTCTTCCAAACTGGCTACGCGGGTTCGATTCCCGTCGCCCGCTCCGTACCTCACCTGTCGGGCCACGGCCCGCACGCCCCACGGGCGCCCCGCCGGATCGGCGAGGCGCCCGTCGCCGTCTCTTCCCCGTCGCCTCTCGCCCCGTCGTCTCGTCCGCACGTCGGACGACCGTCTCGTGGACGGCGTTGCAGGGTCCGGACGAGGACCGATAGCCTCGGTGCACACGCGCCGCCCGCAGGCCCGGACCGTCGGGCACCCGCGGCGCGACCGACCAGGAGGAGCGAGGAATGACCGCGACGATCGCGCGTCCCGCATCGCTGCACCGCGCCGTCTCGCGCGTCTCCTGTTGTCGCTGTCTCGGCTGTCGCTGACGACCCGCCGCCGACCGCGCGCAGCACCGCGCCGCACCCGGCCGCCCGTCCGCACGAGCCCCACCGCCGTCGTGCGCGCGCGCCCGCAGCATCCCCGCGAGACGCTGGGCAGCGTGGCCGCGGGACGCGACGGCCCCCGTCCCCCGAGCGGTACCCCCACCCCGGCTCACCCCGAGCCGTCGACAGAAGAGGAAGACATGGCACGCATCTACGACGACGTCACGCAGCTCGTCGGCAACACCCCCCTGGTCCGTCTCAACAAGCTCACGGACGGCCTCGGCGCCACCGTCGTGGGCAAGCTCGAGTTCTACAACCCGGCGAACTCGGTCAAGGACCGCATCGGCGTGGCGATCATCGACGCCGCGGAGGCGTCGGGCGAGCTGAAGCCGGGCGGGACGATCGTCGAGGCCACCTCCGGCAACACCGGCATCGCGCTCGCGATGGTGGGTGCCGCGCGCGGGTACGACGTCGTGCTGACGATGCCGGAGACGATGTCGAAGGAGCGCCGCGCGCTGCTCCGCGCGTTCGGTGCCGAGCTCATCCTCACCCCGGGGTCCGAGGGCATGAAGGGTGCGGTCAACCGCGCGGACGAGATCGTCGCCGAGCGCGAGGGCGCGATCCTCGCGCGCCAGTTCGCCAACGAGGCCAACCCCGAGATCCACCGCCGCACGACGGCGGAGGAGATCTGGGCCGACACGGACGGCGCCGTCGACATCGTCGTCGCGGGGATCGGCACCGGGGGCACGATCACGGGCGTCGGCCAGGTGCTCAAGGAGCGCAAGCCCGGCGTGCAGATCGTCGCGGTCGAGCCCGAGGAGTCGGCCATCCTCAACGGCGGCCAGCCCGGCCCGCACAAGATCCAGGGCATCGGCGCGAACTTCGTGCCCGAGATCCTCGACACCTCGGTCTACGACGAGGTCATCGACGTCAACGCCGAGACCGCGGTCGAGTACGCGCGCCGCGCCGCCAAGGAGGAGGGCCTGCTCGTCGGCATCTCGTCCGGCGCCGCGATCGCCGCCGCGCTCCAGCTCGCCGCGCGCCCCGAGAACGCGGGCAAGCTCATCGTGACGATCATCCCCTCGTTCGGTGAGCGCTACCTGTCCTCCGTGCTCTACGCGGACCTGCTGGACTGACGTGACCGACCTGCGTCCCCACCACCGGACGGCCGGCTATCGGCTGCGCCGGTTCGTGCGCGTGCTCGGCGAGGACCTCGAGGCGGCCCGGCGGCGGGACCCGGCCGCCCGCAGCCGCCTCGAGGTCGCGCTCGCGTACCCGGGCGTGCACGCCGTGTGGGCCTACCGGCTCGCGCACCGTATGTGGCGCGAGCCCCTGCTGCGCCTCCCGGCGCGCCTCGTCTCGCAGGTGGCGCGGGCGCTGACCGGCGTGGAGATCCACCCCGGCGCGCGCATCGGCCGGCGCCTGTTCATCGACCACGGCATGGGGGTCGTCGTGGGCGAGACGGCGGTCGTCGGTGACGACGTGGTGCTCTTCCACACGTCCACGCTCGGCGGCCGGTCGATGAAGCGCGGCAAGCGGCACCCCACGCTCGGGGACCGCGTCGTCGTCGGGGCGGGGGCGAAGATCCTCGGGCCCGTCTGGGTCGGCGACGACGTGCAGGTGGGGGCGAACGCCGTCGTCGTCAAGGACGTGCCCGCCGGGGCGGTCGCTGTCGGGGTCCCGGCGAAGATCCGCATGCCCGCCGCCGCGCCCGCGGCGCGGGACGCCGTCGAGGACCCGTCGCTCCTCATCGAGTACGTCATCTGAGCG
>JAQSXO010000204.1 GCA_029256625.1 Cellulosimicrobium sp.
GTGAAGTGCCGGTCGGCCAGGTGCTCGACGTCGGTCGCGGCCAGGGCCTCGGCGACCGCGGCGTCGTCCTCGTCCTCGAACGGGGTGCCGCGCCACGGCGAGCGGCCCATGCGCACGACGTCCACGGCGGTGAACGGGAAGCTCAGCGAGACCTGCTGGAGCATGACGGACCGGCGCAGCGCGAGCTCGGTGGGCGTCCACGCGCGCAGCGGTCGCCCGTCGACCACGACGTCCCCGGCCTCGGGGACCAGGTCGCCCGTGAGCACGGCGAGCAGCGACGACTTGCCCGCGCCGTTGGGGCCGAGCAGCGCGCGGACCTCGCCCGCGCGGACGTCGACGGACACGTCGCGCAGGATCGGCGCCTCGCCGAGCGTGAGGGACACGCCGTGCGCGGCGGTGACCACGTCGCCGGGCGCGACGGACGCGGGGAGGCGGGACCGCCGTCGGGCACCGGTGACGGCGGTGCGCAGCGAGCCGAGGAACGAGGAGCCCTCGTGGCGCAGGTCGCTCATGCCCAGCCTCCCTGGCGCGAGCGCGTGCGGCGCAGCAGGTAGAAGAAGAACGGCCCGCCGACGAGCGACGTGATCATGCCGAGCGGCAGCTCGACGTTCGCGACGGCGCTGCGCGCGAGGAGGTCGGCGGCGAGCAGCACGACGGCGCCGCCCAGCACGGACGCGGGGATGAGCGTGCGGTGGCTCGGCCCGCACACCATGCGCACGAGGTGCGGCACGACGAGCCCGACGAACGCGATGATGCCCGTGAACGCGACCCCGGCGGAGACGAGCAGCGCGACGAGCACGATGACGAGCTGGCGCAGCCGCTCGACGTCGACGCCGAGGTGCTGCGCCGCGCGCTCGCCGAGCGCGAGCAGGTCCATCTTGCGGCGCACGAGCATCGCGCCCGTGAAGCCGACGACCGCGATCGGCAGCACGACCGCGACGGACTGCCACGTCGCGCCGCCGAGCGACCCGAGCTGCCAGAAGACGATCTGCTCGCGCGCCGCCGGGTCGGCCACGAACGTGAAGAACGCGAGCATCCCGCCCGCGAACGCGTTGACCGCGATGCCCGTGAGCACGAGCGTCACGACCTCGGTGCGCCCGCCGGCGCGCGCGAGCGCGTAGACGACGAACGTCGTGACGAGCCCACCGGCGAAGGCCGCCGCCGCGACCCAGGTCCCGGGCACGAGCGCGCCCGCGGTGACGATGACGGCGCACGCGCCCACGGCCGCGCCCGAGGACACCCCGATGACGCCCGGCTCCGCGAGCGGGTTGCCGAACACGCCCTGCATGAGCGCGCCAGAGCACGCGAGCGCGGCGCCCACGACGATCGCGAGCACCACCCGCGGGAACCGCACGACCCACAGCGCGTTCTCGCCCTGCGGGTGCGACGGCATCGGCCCCCAGTCGAGCCCGGCGTGGTGCGCGAGCGAGCCGAGCACCTCCGCGGGCGACACGGGCACCTGACCCGTCATCCCGGAGACGACCGTGAGCACCGCGAGTGCGACGCTCAAGCCGACCATGAGCCAGCGCGCGGCCCGGCGGCGCTGCTGCCCGACGGCGGGGCCCACCCGGGTGGGTCGGCCGCCCGCGCGCGGGACGCCGTCGGGCACGGTGGCGTCCGGGGGTGCCGTCGCGTCCTCGGGAGTGCCGAGGGGGCGGGTGACGGGCGTGCTCACGAGGCCGGGAGCTCCGGCGCGGGCACCCCGTAGAACGCCTCGACGAGCGACGCGATCGTGGACCCGGTGCGGGGGCCGAACGTGAGGAGGCGCGAGCCGTCCATGTCGACGACGCGGCGCGCCTCGCCCGCGGGCGTCTGCGCAAGGCCCGGGATGGCCATCATGGCGTCGAGGCCGCCCATCGACTCGAGCCCGTCGGTCATGACGAGGTAGGCGTCGGGGGCGGCGCTGATGATCGCCTCGCTCGTGACCGGCGCGTACTCCTGCGTGAGGCCGATCGCCGTCCCGGCGTCCTCGCCGCCGATCTCTTCGATCAGGTCGTCGGCGCCCGAGCCGGGCCCGAAGAGCATCTTGATGTTCGACCCGCGCAGGTAGAGGAACGCGACGCGCGGGTTCCCCGTGTCCCGCGGGACGGCGCCGAGCGCCGCGCAGATCTGCCGGTCCGTGCGCTCGACCAGCGCCTCGCCCTGCTCGGGCACGCCCAGCGCGGTCGCGACCGCGCGGATCCGGTCGTCGACGCCGTCGAGCGTGCGCGCCTCGTCGAGGTACACGACGGGGATGCCCGAGCTCTCGAGCTGGCCGCGCACGTCGTCGGTGAGGATCGTCGCGTCGGTGAGGATCACGGACGGGTCGAGCCCGAGGATCGCCTCGACGTCGAGCGCGTGGCCCGCGCCCGTGACGACGGGGACGTCCGCGGCCTCGGGGAAGCCGGTCGGCAGGTCGCGCCCGACGACGTTGGCTCCCAGCCCCAGGCTGTAGACGATCTCGCCCAGCGTCCCGTACAGGTCGACGGGGATGATGCGGCTCACGTCGGTGATCTCGACCTGGCGCCCGTCGACCGACTCGACCGTCACCGGGAGCTGCGGCGCGGGTGCGTCTGCGACCGGGTGGATCGCGTCGTCGGCGAACGTCGCGCTCGTGGGCCCGGTGGGGTACGACGCCGCGTCGACGTCGGAGCCGCCGCCCGCGGCGCGCGACTCCTCGAGCGTCGTGCACACCGGCGCGCCCGTCGCCTCGTCGGTGGTCTCCGCGGGCGCCGCCTCGACGGGCGCGGCGTCCTGGCTCGCCTCCGCCGACGGCGTCGCGGGCGGCTCGTAGGGGAGCGGCGCGCACGCGGCGACGAGCCCCAGCACGACGACGGCGCCCGCCCCGACCAGCGCCGTCACCACTCGTCGTGCCCGACCCGACGCGGTGCCCGCCGGTCCCGAGGGCGACGTCGGGCGGCTCGTCGGCGAGTCGGGGTGCAGCGCGGAGCGGGCAACGTGAGGCATGGGGAGTTCTCCAGGGAACGGTGCGCGGGAGGGCGCGACCCGGCGAGGTCGTCGCCCGCCCCAGGTAAGACGAGCCTAACCTGACTCGAAGGCGATCCTCGACCGTCTAGCGAGTTACGCGCCTCACGTGAAGGGCGGCGAACCGGACCCCTGTCGACGGAGCGAGAACCCGGCCACCGCGAGGTGGAACCGCAGTCACCCGAGGTAGAGCCCTGGTCGCGCGAGGTAGAGCCGAGGTCGGCCGAGGTAGAGCCCTGGTCGCGCGAGGTAGAGGGAGGGCCGTGGTCACCGATCCCTCACGCGACCGCGCCGGTCGCCCGTCCTGCCTCGCGGCGAGCAGAACCGGTACCGCGAGCAGCCGCCCGGCTGAGCCCGACCGTCCAAGCCGACCGTGCGTCGTCGACCACAAGAACCACGCCTCTACCTCGCGCGACCACGCCTCTACCTCGCGCGACCAGGGCTCTACCTCGCGCAACCAGGGCTCTACCTCGCGCGACCGGGGTTCTACCTCGGCGTCAGCGGTGGACCGCGCCGAGGTCGGCGAAGAGGTCGCTGTTGAGGCGGAAGGCGTGCTTGGCCTCGGCGACGGTCTCGTCGAGCTGCTCGGGGGTGAGGACGAGGCCGTCGAGGCGCTCGCGGTACACGTCCTTGAACGGCTTGGACTTGGGGATCTCGACGAACGTGTAGAACGCGAGGCCGTCGCCGGACAGGCCGTAGTGGCGCTCGAGCATGCGCTTGATGATCTGCCCGCCGGAGAGGTCGCCGAGGTAGCGCGTGTAGGCGTGCGCGGCGTAGGCGGGCAGCGACGCGCCGACGGTCCGCAGGCGCGCGACGTAGCGCTCGGTCGCGGGGTGGATGGTGATGCGCTCGGCCCAGTCGGCGCCGACGAGGAACGTGAGGTCCTTCTCGATCTCGGGCGTGCGCGTGAGCTCGTCGAAGACGAGCGTCGAGCCCTGGGCGTCGGCGCGCATCTCGGCGCTCGCGTCCTCGAGCGCGCCGTAGATGGCCCACTGCTGCGCCGCGAGGTCGGCGTACGCCGCGACGTCGAGCTGCCCGGACATGAGTCGCTCGACGAACCCGGAGCCCTCGGCCTGCTCGTGCTCGGGACGCGTGCCCTCGCGCAGGCGCTGGGACAGCGGCACGGTCTCGTCGGCGCGGTCGAGGTCGTGGGTGAGAGCAGTCACGTGCGGCTCCTGCGGGTGCGTGGGTTCGGGTCGTCCGCTCGTCCTGACGCAGTGTCATGACGATGCGTCAGGAACTGTAACCCACCCAGGTGAGGCTTGCCTATCCTCTGCCCGGGATCTGGTCCACGTCCTCCGGGTCGGGGAGCCCTGCGAGGAACCGGAAGCCGAGCAGCGCGACCACGCTGCCCAGCCCGCCGCCGACGAGGAGCGGTGTCGCCAGGTCCGTGCGGGCCAGGAGCCCGCCGAGGAACGCCCCGAGCGGCATGACCCCCCACAGGAGCGTCCGCCAGGTGCCGTGCACACGACCGAGCAGGCGGCCGGGGATCATCGCCTGGCGCAGCGACATGACGAGCACGTTCCACACCGTGACCGCCCCCGAGCTCACCGCGAACAGGGCGGCGCCGGCGGCTACCGCGGCGCCGGAGCCCGGCAGGAGCGGAGCGAGCCCCAGGAGCACGAGGACGAGCGTCGAGACCAGGTTCGCGACGGCCATCGTCGGGCCGGTCCCGAAGCGCTCCTTGGCGGGGTTCGCCACCGCCGCCGCGACGAGCGACCCCGCCGCGCCGACGAGGAGGAACGTCCCGTACCAGGCCTCGGGGACGCCCAGCACGTCGAGGACGTAGAGCACGATCGTCGCGGTCGCGGCGGAGAAGCAGAGCCCGACCACGATCGAGAGCAGCCACAGCGGGCGCAGGGTCGGGTGCGCCCACAGGTAGCGGAACCCGTCGCCGAGCTGGCGGAACCAGGGTGGCGCGGGCTCGGCGCCCTCGACGGGCGCGGTCCGGTGCTCGCCCGCGGCGACGGCGGGCAGGAACAGGGCGAGCGCCCCGGCGACGGCGTAGGCGGCCGCGCCGGTGCCGAGCGGCACGACGACGGCGACCGCGAACAGCGCCGAGGTGAGCGGCGCGGAGAGGAAGTTCTGGACGGTGATCTCGCCCGCCTCGATGCGCGAGTTCGCGCGCGGGAGGTCGGCGGGCCGCACGATCGAGGGCAGCACCGCGCGGATCGCGCCGTCGTACACGGTCTCCAGCGCGCCGTAGAGGAACACGACGGCGTACAGCCACCAGATCGTCAGCGTGCCCGTCGCGGCCAGGGCGACGAGCCCGAGGGCGAGGAGGGTGCGCGCGCCGTTCGCGAGCGCGAGCGCGTGCCGGCGGTCGATGCGGTCGAGCAGCACCCCGGCGGGGATCGCGAAGAACAGCCAGGGCAGGAGCGAGACGGCGGCGATACCGGACACGAGGAACGGGTCGTCGGTGAGCCGCGCGGCGAGCAGCGGCGACGCGACGCGCGCGATGCCGTCGCCCAGGCTCGAGCTGAGGTTCGCGGTGAAGACGTTCCGGAACGGCGCGCCGAGACCGTCGCGCACCCGGGCGGGGGCGCCGGGCGGCCTGCGGCGGCGGAGGGTCGGCACCTTCCGAGGCTAGGCGACGGTTGCCGGAGGCATCGCGCTCCTCCGGACGCTTCTGCTCGGGGGAGAAGGACCGGCGGCCGGGTCGGACCGGGTCAGCGCGTCAGCGCGGGTGAGGTCGCGTCGGCCCCGACGGCGCGCAGCACGAACGCCTCGGTCGCCTCGATCGCCTGCTCGCGCGCGGCCGGGTCGTCGGGGACGAGCCGGCCGGACAGGCACGCGTTGACGAGCTGCACGGTGGTGTCGATGTCCTGCTCGGGGAACTCCCCGACCTCGATGCCCGACGCCACGATGCGGCGCAGGATCGTCTCGACGAGCTCGGCGTGCTCGCGCAGCCGCTGGCGGGTCGTGCGCGACAGCACGGTACGCAGGTCGGGTCCCGGTGCGAGGTGGAAGATGCGCTTGAGCTGCGCCTGCTGGCGGATGTAGGTGCGCAGCTGCGCGACCGGGTCGTCCACGTGCTCCAGCGCCCGCTCGAGCGTCCCGACGTACTGCTCCGTCTCGTGGGTGATGAACCCGAGGAGCAGCGCCTCCTTGTCGGGGAAGTGGTTGTACACCGCGGTGCGGCCGACGCCTGCGGCGGCGGCGATGTCGGCGAGCGAGATCGCGTCGAAGCCGCGGTCCATCATGAGGGTCGAGAGCGCCGCGAAGAGCTTCTGCCGGGTCTGGGCGCGGTGCTCGTGGAGGGACCCTCCGATGATCTTGGGCATGCTGACATCATAGGGAGGTCGTGTCAGAACGCTAATCGGCGCCGCGCCGTCTGGCACACTGCCGCCATGGACACGACCGCGTCGCCCGACGGCGTCCCCGCCACCACCCCGGACCCGGACTTCCCGCCCGTCCCGGCGGACACCAAGGACTGGACGTGGGTCATGGATCGACCGTGCCCCGAGTGCGGGTTCGTGGCGGCCGAGGTGACGCCCGACCGCGTGGGTGCCGCGGTGCGCGACGCGGTCCCGCGCTACGTCGCCGCGCTGGGCCGCGACGACGTGCGCGTCCGTCCCGACGCCACGACGTGGTCCGTGCTCGAGTACGCCGCGCACGTGCGCGACGTCTTCTCCGTGTTCGACGTGCGCGTGCAGTCGATGGTCGAGGGCGACGACCCCCGGTTCGCGAACTGGGACCAGGACGCGACGGCCGTCGAGGAGGACTACGCGCACCAGGACCCGGCGGTGGTCGCGCGCGAGCTCGCGATCGCGGGCGACCGGGTCGCGGGCCGCTTCGACGCCCTCGTCCCGGACCAGTGGGAGCGCCCCGGGCGGCGGTCGAACGGGTCCGTGTTCACGGTCCGCACGCTCGGCCAGTACTTCGTGCACGACGTCGTCCACCACCTGCACGACGTCGGCGCCTGACCGGACGCGCAGCACGCGCCGCGGCAGGAGTCGCACGGCCGTGACACGGGCGTAACATCCCGGCATTCCGGACGCACTACGGTCCGGTCATGGACGCCACCGTCGCCGGCCTCGTGCCGGACGCGCACGCGGGAGCGCACCTTCTCGCGGTGCCTCGCTCCCGCGGTGCGGCTCGTACGCCCGTGGACGCCCTCGCGCGCGCCTGGTTCGCCGACGCGGCGTGGACGACGCCGCCCGGCGGCGGAGGAGCGACCCGCCCCATGGTCGGCGCGCGGTTCCGGGGCGTCGTGCCCGACGGCGTCGTGGCGCCGGGCGAGCTCCGGCTCGCCGAGGGTGCGCGCGTCGTCGGGCCCTTCCCGCTCACGCCGCCGCAGACGCAGGCGCTCGACCTCGTGGCCGGGAGCGCCGAGGTGTTCGCGCTGCACGTCGACGACCCGGCGCCGCGCGGTGCGCCGGTGCCTCTCGCCGAGGACCGCGACGGTCTCGCGCGGGCCTTCGCCGCCGGGCTGCCCCAGGGCCTCGAGCTCCAGGTGGTGGGCTGGGCGGTCGCGGCGGCCCGCCGCGTCGGGGGCGCCGTGGTGGCGGACGGCCGGACCGTGCTCACGCCGGACGCGGCCTCGGGGGTCGACCTCACGCTGTACAGCGCCCAGGTCCTCAGGCCCGACGACGCGCTCGGCGTCCTGCGCACGACGGTCCCGAGCGCGCGCGTCGTGGCCGTCCACCCCCGCCCGGACGGCCTCGCGGAGTACGCGCTGTCGGGGGAGACCCCGTACGACGGCGCGGTCCGGCTGTCGGCGCAGCGCGTCCCGCAGGTGCCGCTCGCGCTGGGCGCGCTCGACTGGCGCGAGCACGGCCCGCACGCCTACCGCGTCACGTGGGTTCCGCCCGACCCGTACGAGCTCGAGGTCGAGCGCCCGTCGGGCCTGCACGTCATCGCGCGCTCACGCGCGCGGGTGCTCGTCGCGCGCCTCGCGGCGATGCTCCAGGGCCGCCTCGCGGGCACGCTCGTCGACGACGGCGGGTTCGTGGTGCGCGACCTCGACCTCGACGAGCGGCTCACGCCGACGGCCACGCCGACGACGCAGTTCTGGGTGTGAGCGTGCGCGTGCGCACGAGCTGAGGCGCGCGGCCCAACCGGGCGTGTCGTCGGCACGAACTGTCCACAGATTTCGTCCACAGGGTTGTGGGTTCCGTGGGAATCGTGCGGGGCCGCCTGTGGACGAACCTGTGGCCTTCGTGACCGGCCAAATGACATCGGTGGGAACCCTTGCAGGCCCTCCGAGCGAGGACTACAAACGTGCCTAACGGCCCGGACGGGCGCACACGGACGACGGAGTTCCGGCACGCATCACGCAGGGGTCTCACGGCCCCGCCAGGAGCGCACGGCGTCCCGGCGCGAACGCGAGGGCACGGCCGACCGGAGAACGGTGGACGACCCGCGACCCCCTGCTGCGGGCTGCGCGCGACGGCGCAGGTTCCGACCGGACCCGGAAGGCCGACCGCGATCGGCGTCGCGTGCCCGCCCGGGACACCCCGGGCCGGGTCCGACGGCGCCGGGCCGCCACGTCGCGAGCGGCGCCCCGACGGGCCACCGGCCCGACCGCCCCGGGGTCGCGCGGACACGGCGAGGCCCCTCGGAATCCTGCTCCGAGGGGCCTCGCTGCCATTCTCCCGCGGGGGCGCCGCGGCGCGAAGACCCGTCCGCCAGCCGGAGGCCGCTCCCGTCCGGCACGCCTACGCTCGGGGCATGAGCAACCTCGAGACCCGGCCGGAGGAGCGCGTCTGCTCCGCCGGTGCCCCCCACGGCGAGGAGGCCGGCGCGCCGCCGGCGGTCGAGATCCTCGAGCACCGGGACGTCCCGCTCGGCGGTACGCGCGCCATGCGGGTGCGTCGGACGATCCCGCAGCGCGCGCGCTCGCTCGTCGGAGCGTGGTGCTTCCTCGACCACTACGGCCCCGACCCGCTGCCCGCGATCGGCGACGGGACGGACGGGATGCAGGTGCCGCCGCACCCGCACACCGGGCTGCAGACCGTGACCTGGCTCTTCGCCGGGGAGATCCTGCACCGGGACGCGGTGGGGTCGCTCCAGACGGTCCGTCCCGGCGAGCTCAACCTCATGACCGCGGGGCGCGGCATCTCCCACTCGGAGGAGTCGCCGCGTGGCGTCCGCCCGCCGGTGCTGCACGGCGTCCAGCTCTGGGTCGCTCTCCCCGGCGACCGGCTCACGGACCCGCCCGCGTTCGAGCACCACGCGGACCTGCCGGTCGCGGACGTCGAGGGAGCCCGCGTCCAGGTCTTCCTCGGGGGCCTGCGCGTCGCGGGCGCGGAGCTGCGCTCGCCCGCGACGACGTACTCGCCGCTCGTCGGCGCACAGGTCGACCTGGACCCCGGCGCGCGCGTCACGCTCGACGTCGACCCGGCGTTCGAGCACGGCCTGCTCGTGGACGACGGCGCGGTGCGCCTCGAGGGTGAGCCCGTCCCGCCGTCGTCGCTCGGCTACGTCGCGCCGGGACGCGCGGCGCTCACGGTCGAGGCCGGACCGGACGCACCGGCGCGGGTCGTGCTCGTGGGCGGCGAGCCGTTCGGCGAGGACATCGTCATGTGGTGGAACTTCGTGGGCCGGTCGCACGACGACGTCGCCCGTGCCCGCGCGGACTGGCAGGCGCAGCTCGTGGTCACCGGCGGCGAGGGGCCGAACCACGGCGGGACCCGGTACGCCGACGGCGCGCGTGACGGTCGCTACGGCGAGGTCGTCGGGTACGACGGCGGCCCGCTGCCCGCACCCGCCCTCCCCGACGTCCGCCTGCGCCCCCGCACCCGCCCTGCGCGTCGCCAGTAGACTGCCGCGCATGGCCAAGAACTCCACGCCCGACTTCGTGCTGCGCCCGTTCGAGGGGCTCCCCGGCGAGACCGACTGGGTCGCGATGCGCGAGG
>JAQSXO010000205.1 GCA_029256625.1 Cellulosimicrobium sp.
GCAGCCCGACGGCACCACCCGATCAAGGAGCAACGGATGTTCAACAACGCGGAGGAGGCAATCGCCTTCACGCGGAACGAGGGCGTCGAGTTCGTCGACGTCCGGTTCTGCGACCTGCCCGGCATCATGCAGCACTTCAACATCCCCGTCTCGCAGTTCGACGAGTCGGCGTTCGAGGACGGCCTGATGTTCGACGGGTCGTCGATCCGCGGCTTCCAGGCGATCCACGAGTCGGACATGAAGCTCGTGCCGGACGTCAAGACCGCGTTCGTGGACCCGTTCCGCAAGCGCAAGACGCTCGTCGTGAACTTCTCCATCGTCGACCCGTTCACGGGCGAGCCGTACTCGCGCGACCCCCGCAACATCGCGGCCAAGGCCGAGGCGTACCTGCGCTCCACCGGCATCGCCGACACCGCGTTCTTCGCGCCCGAGGCCGAGTTCTACCTCTTCGACGAGGCCCGCTTCGCGACGAACCAGCACTCGAGCTTCTACTACCTCGACTCGATCGAGGCCGCGTGGAACACGGGTCGCGAGGAGGAGGGTGGCAACCTCGCGTACAAGACGCGCTACAAGGGCGGCTACTTCCCCGTCTCCCCGTCCGACCGCTTCGCGGACCTGCGCGACGACATGTGCGCGACGCTGGAGCAGGTCGGCCTCGAGGTCGAGCGCGCGCACCACGAGGTGGGCACCGCCGGCCAGCAGGAGATCAACTACCGCTTCAACACGCTGCTGCACGCGGCCGACGACCTGATGAAGTTCAAGTACGTCATCCGCAACGAGGCGTTCGAGGCCGGCAAGTCGGTCACATTCATGCCGAAGCCGATCTTCGGCGACAACGGCTCGGGCATGCACTCGCACCAGTCCCTCTGGAAGGACGGCAAGCCGCTGTTCTTCGACGAGAAGGGCTACGGCGGTCTCTCCGACCTCGCGCGCTGGTACATCGGCGGCCTGCTCAAGCACGCCCCGTCGCTCCTCGCGTTCACGAACCCGTCGGTGAACTCCTACCACCGCCTGGTCCCCGGCTACGAGGCCCCGGTCAACCTGGTCTACTCGGCCCGCAACCGCTCCGCGTGCATCCGCATCCCGGTGACCGGCTCGTCCGCCGGCGCGAAGCGCGTCGAGTTCCGCGTCCCGGACCCGTCGGCCAACCCGTACCTCGCGTTCGCCGCGCAGCTCCTCGCCGGCATCGACGGCATCAAGAACCGCATCGAGCCGCCGGAGCCGATCGACAAGGACCTCTACGAGCTGCCGCCCGAGGAGCACGCGCAGATCCAGCAGGTCCCCGGCTCGCTCGCCGAGGCGCTGGACAATCTCGAGGCCGACCACGAGTTCCTCACGCAGGGCGACGTGTTCACGCCGGACCTCATCCAGACGTGGATCGACTACAAGCGCACCAACGAGATCGACCCGATCCGCCTGCGCCCGCACCCGCACGAGTTCGAGCTCTACTACGACATCTGATCGGTCACGCCGACAGGTCTCACAGCGGCCCGCCACCCTCCCGGTGGCGGGCCGCCGTCGTCTCTCTCGCCGATTCTGCGGATCCCTTGCCCCGACCGCGATCCACTCGCTAGGTTTGTGAGCGGCGGTAACGATGCCGCCACGAGAGCAGGGGGATTCATGAGCACACGCTTCCGGCGCGCCCTCACGGCCGTCGGGTCCGCGCTGGTGACGACCGTCGTGGCGGCGTCGCGCGCCGCCCCGGCGAGCGCGGCCCCGTCCGCCGCGAGCGCCGACTCCGCGAGCGCCGTCGCGTGCGCCGCGACGTGGTCGGCTACGACGGCGTACTCGGGCGGCCAGACGGCGTCGCACCACGGGCGGAACTGGACGGCCCGCTGGTGGACGCAGCGCGAGACTCCGGGGTCGACGAGCGTCTGGGTGGACGCAGGCCGGTGCGTCGGCGGCGGCGACGACTTCGTCGTGAGCCGCGAGGAGTTCGACGCGATCTTCCCGAAGCGGCACCCGTTCTACACGCACGACGGGTTCGTCGACGCCCTGGGCGCCTACCCGGCGTTCGCGAGCACGGGCACGCCCGAGACACGGATGCGCGAGGTCGCCGCGTTCCTCACGCACGCGGACTTCGAGTCGGTCGGGCTGCGGTACGTGAAGGAGATCAACGAGGCCAACTACTGGATCAAGTGCGACAGCAGCCAGCCGTTCGGCTGCCCCGCCGGCCAGACGGCGTACTACGGTCGCGGACCCATCATGTTCAGCTGGAACTTCAACTACAAGGCCGCGGGCGACGCGCTCGGGATCGACCTGCTGAACGACCCGTGGCTCGTCGAGGAGGACCCGTCCGTCGCCTGGCAGACGGCGCTCTGGTACTGGAACACCCAGAACGGCCCGGGCGTCATGACGTCGCACCAGGCGATGGTGAGCGGCTCAGGGTTCGGCCAGACGATCAACTCGCTCAACGGTGCGCTCGAGTGCGACGGCGGGAACCCCGCGTCCGTGCAGTCCCGGGTGGACCGATACGTGCGCATCACCGAGGTCCTGGACGTGGCCCCGGGCTCGGGCCTGTACTGCTGACCGGGCTGTCCCGCGTGCAGCGAGGCGGGTGCGGTGCGCGCAGGGGGCGCACCGCACCCGCTTGTCAGCCTGCGGCGGGAACTGCGGCAGTCTCCGCGGCGGTCGTGGGGGCGTGGGCCGTCGGCAGCCCGGAGCCCGGGCGGAACCCGGCGTACTGCTCGGCCGCGGCCCGGGCGCACTCGTCCTGGTAGACGGGCCCTCCGCCGAGGTACACGGCCATCTCCGCGCGCTTGCCGGGGACGTTGCCGCCGACGAACCAGGCGCCGGCCTTCTTGCCCTCCTCGTACATGACGGTGGCCCGCCCCGCGCGCTCGGTCTCCTCGTACCACCACTCCTCGGCCTCGCGCGTCGCCTCGAGCTGCGCGACGCCGTTCTCCCGCGCGTACGCGAGCGCGCGCTGGAGCCACTGCGCGCCGCGCTGGACCGGCACGGTGAGGTTGGACAGCGGCGTCTGCGGGCCGAGCGACAGGAAGAAGTTGGGGAACCCGTGGACGGAGATCCCCAGGTAGGTCCGCAGCCCGTCCCGCTCCCACCGCTCGCGCAGCGTGATGCCCTCGCGCCCGACGACGTCGAACGCGGTGAGCGCCCCCGTCATGGCGTCGAACCCGGTCGCGAGCACGAGCACGTCGAGGTCGTGCTCGACCTCCTCCGCACCGTCCACAGAGCCGCTCACGACGACGCCGCTGGGCGTCACCCGCGTGATGGGGGTCGTGAGGACATCGACGAGCTCGACGTTCTCCCGGTTGTACGCGGCGTAGTAGCCGTGCCCGGTGGGCGGGCGCTTGCCCATGAACGTGTACGTGGACGGGCTGAGCGCCTCGGCGGTCCGGGGGTCGGTGACGATCTCCCGGATCTTGCCGCGGAGGAACTCGGACGCGAGCGTGCTCGCCTCGGGGCTCGAGACGAGGTCGGTGAAGCACTCGTTGGCGAACCGGAAGCCGCCCGCCTCCCAGCGCGACTCGAACACCCGGCGGCGCTCGTCGTCGTCCACCTCGAGCGCGGACCGCGTCGGGATCTCCATCGGCACGCCGAAGGGGTGCTGGGCCGCGCGCTCGAAGACGGCGTCGTAGTCCGCACGCAGCGCGGCGAGCTCGGCAGCGGTGACCGCGGGGCTCGTCGTCTCCAGGACGTAGTTCGGGGTGCGCTGGAACACGGTGACGTGGGCCGCCTGGGCGGCGAGCTCGGGCAGCATCTGGATCCCCGAGGCGCCGACGCCTATCAGCCCGACGCGCTTGCCGGACAGGTCCACCCCCTCGTGCGGCCAACGGGCCGAGTGGTACGCCGGCCCGGCGAACGTGTCCAGGCCGGGAAGGTCCGGGTACAGGGGACGGGAGAGCAGTCCCGTCGCCGAGACGAGGTAGGTGGCGCGCAGCGTCGATCCGTCGGCGAGGGTGAGGGTCCACAGGTTCGTGGCGTCCGAGTGCTCGGCCCGCTCGACGGTCGAGCTCAGCCGGATGTCGCGCCGCAGGTCGAGCCGTTCGGCGACGAACTCGAGGTACGCGCGGATCTCCTCGCCGCGCGGGTACCGCTCGCTCCAGTCCCACTCGTCCCGCACCTCGCGGGAGAACGAGAACGCGTACGCGAGGTACTCCGAATCGGTGCGCACGCCCGGGTACCGGTTGGCCCACCACGTGCCCCCGACTCCCCCGGCGCCGTCGACCACGAGGACGGAGAGACCGGCCTCTCGCAGGTGGTGCAGCATCGCCAGGCCGGAGAAACCCGCCCCGATGACGACCGCGTCGTAGGTCTCGCCGCTGCTCGCCGAATCCCCCATGTACCGCTCCCCCGTTCCACCTCTGTCAGGACGTCGCGGCGCACGCTGCCCGCGCGACGCGGTATACCGTCCCACGCGACGCTGCTTCGTGCCAGGGCGAGCCCACGCGTCCCGGGGACCGGCTCAGAACGGCCAGACGAGCGGCACGTACAGGACCGCGGCGGCGACGAACACCAGCGCCAGCGGCAGGCCCAGGCGCCAGTAGTCGCCGAACCGGTAGCCGCCCGGCTGGAGGACCATGAGGTTCACCGGGGTGGCGATCGGCGTGAGGAAGGCCGCGGCCCCGGCGACCGTGAGCGCCATCATGAACGGCTGCACGCTCACGCCCAGGGTCTGCGCGAAGGACACCGCCACCGGGGCCATCACGAGGACGGTCGCGACGTTCGAGATGAACTGGCCGAGCACGAGCGTGAGCACGCACACCACCAGGAGCGCGAGGTGCGGTGAGCCGCCGCCGGTGACCCGGAGCACGACGTCCGCGATCGCGTCGGCCGCACCGGAGGAGACGAACGCCGCGGACAGCGGGATGAGGGCCGCGATGAGCACGACGGTGTCCCACGAGATCGCGCGGAACGACTGCGGCACGGTGACAACCCGTAGGAGAACGAGTGCGCCTGCCGCGAGCAGACCCGCGATGACCGGCGGCACGACCCCGGTCGCGAGCAGCACGATCGTCGCGACCAGCACCCCGAGGCAGCGCCGCCAGCCGCGCCCGAGCGGGACGCCGCGCTGGAGGCTCTTCGAGGAGTCGACGGCGATGACGTCGGGCGACTGCGTGTAGCGGTGGAGCGCGTCCCAGGGCCCGCGCACGAGCACGGCGTCGCCGGGCTGGAGGATCATCGGGCCGGACGGGGCCTCGATGTCCGGCCCGGTCGAGCTGCCGTCGCCGCGGCGGATGGCGAGGACGACGAGGCCCTCGTCCCGGGTCGTCATGCCGGGGCTCACCCGGCGCCCCACGAGGGTCGAGCGTGGGGCGATGAGCACCTCGACGACCCCCGTGCCCCCCGTGAACAGGCGACCGGTGTCCAGCTCGGCGGGGTAGCTCTCGCGCCACGAGCGCACCCGCTCGCGCGGGTCGGTGGCCGTGTCGGCGAGGTGCTCGGGGACGCGCTCCGGCAGCAGCCGGTCGCCGAGCGTCACGACGAGCACGGCCGCGGCGAGGACGAGCGGGATCCCCACCAGCGCGAACTCGAAGTAGCCGAACTCCTGACCGCCGGCCTCGGCCGCCGCCTCGGACACGATGATGTTCACGGGCGTGCCGGTCAGCGTGAGGAGCGAGCCGGCGCCCGCGGCGAAGGCGAGCGGGATGAGCATGCGCGAGGGCACGATGCCGGCCCGCGCGGCAGCCACGACGGCGACCGGGAGCAGCGCCGCGACGGCGCCGTTGATGCTGATGACGGCCGCGAGCAGGGCCGCGACCCCCACCATCAGCGCGAGCAGGCCCGCGCGGCCGAGGGACGCGCGCCGCTCGAGCCACTGCCCGATCCACGCGGTGATCCCCGTCGAGTCCAGCGCGTCGCTGAGCACGAACAGGGTCGCGATGAACAGCACGATCGGGTCGCTGAACCCGCCCAGCGCCTCGTCGAGCGTGAGCACCCCGGTCGCCCACAGGGCGACCGGCACGAAGAGCGCGACGACCACGAGCGGGAGCCGGTTGGTCATGAAGCCCACGACCGCGAGCGCCAGGATGACGAAGGTCGCGACCAGCGGATCGATCATGGGCACCCCCTGGGACGTCAGGATGCCACACGTCGCCCCGTCCGGGAGGTCACCGGAATAGCAGGCGCGCCGGTGCGTTGTCGATGACCATGACGACTCTCGGCATCATCGGCGCAGGCAACATCGGCTCACACGTCGCACAGGCGGCGATCGCCCACGGCTACGACGTGGTCATCGCGAACTCGCGGGACCCCCGGACGCTGGACGACCTCGTCGCCGAGCTGGGTCCGCGGGCCCGGGCGGCGACCGCCGGGAGGTCCCCGTCGAGCCGCTCGACGGCAAGATCGTCCTCGACGCGAACAACTACTACTGGGAGCGCGACGGCCACGTCGAGGCGCTCGACCGGGGTGACGCGACGTCGTCGGGCCTGCTCCAGGAGCACCTGGCCGGGTCCAAGGTGGCCAAGGCGTTCAACCACATCCGGTCGACGGACATCACGACCGACGGCTCCCCCGCGGGGACCCCGGGACGCCGCGCGCTCGCGACGGCGAGCGACTTCCCCGAGGCCGCGGCGTGGGTCGTGCGGTTCTACGACGAGCTCGGGTTCGACGCCGTCGACACGAGCCCGCTCGCGGAGTCGTGGCGCGTCGAGCGCGACCGCCCGGCGTACGTCGCGCGCCAGGACGCGGACGAGCTGCGCGCGAACCTCGCCCGGGCGCCGCGCACCCTCTGACGTGCCCGTCCGGGGCGGGCGCGTCAGGCGTGCTCGCCCCGGGCCACGAGGCCCGCGCCCACGATCAGCAGCACGAGGAGTGCGAGCACGAGGCCGAGGAGCCCGAGCGCGCGGGCCGGTCCGAGCGGACCCTCCACGAGTCGCGCGGCCCGTCGGCAGCCGACGCCGGCCAGGCCCCACAGGGCCGCGGCGCCGAGGGGCTCGGGCCGCTGCCACACGACGGTCAGCACGACCGCGAACGCCGCGAGCGCCCAGGTGATCCACCCCGCCCAGCGCAGTCGCGAGCCGTAGAACGACCCGCCCGGCCTTCCACCGCGCTCCGGCGCCGCGCGGCGGTCGGCCGCACCACCACCCAGCACGCGGGGCTCGCGTCGGTCGAGCAGGCCCGGGACGGGCGGCTCCTCGCGCCGGGCCACGGTCAGTCCTCGCCGTAGAAGACGCGCTCCATGACGGTCCGCGCGCGCCGCGCGGTGCGCAGGAAGTGCTCCTCGAGCTCGGCGCCCGTGTGGACGTCCGGGAGGTCGAGCACGCGCGCGAGCCCGTTGAGCGCGAACCGGTCGTGCGGCAGCACGTCGACGGTCGTGCCGGTCGTCCGGCCGGACCACAGCACGAGCGCGCTGCGCAGGCGGGACGCGAGGTGCCACGCCTCGCCGAGCACCGCGGCGTCGTCCGCGTCGACGAGGTCCGCCGCCACAGCGGCATCGAGCGCGTCGACCGTCGAGGTCGTCCGCAGCCCGGCCACGTCGTGGGCGTGCTGGAGCTGGAGGAGCTGGACGGTCCACTCGACGTCGGACACTCCCCCGCGGCCGAGCTTGAGGTGGCGCGACGCCTCGACGCCGCGCGGGAGCCGCTCGGACTCGACGCGCGCCTTGATGCGCCGCACCTCGCGCACCTCCGCGAGGTCGAGGCCGCCCTGCGGGTAGCGCCGGCCGTCGACGACGCGGGTGAACGCCTCGCCGAGGCCGTCGAGGTCGCCCGCGACCGGGCGCGCGCGCAGGAGCGCCTGCGCCTCCCAGACGCTCGACCACCGCTCGTAGTACTCGGTGTACGACGCGAGCGAGCGCACGAGCGGGCCGTTGCGCCCCTCGGGCCGCAGGTCGGCGTCGACCGGGAGCGCGGGCTCCGGTCCGACGGCGGACAGCAGCTGACGCAGCCGGGTCGCCACGGCGAGCGCGTACGCCTGGGCGTCGGCGCCCTCGGTGCCGGGCGCCGGGTCGTGCACGAACATCACGTCGGCGTCGGAGCCGTAGCCCATCTCGCGCCCACCGAGGCGACCCATCGCGACGACGAGCAGGCGCGCCGGGGCGGAGCCGGGGTCCTGGGCGTCGTACCCGAGCTCGCCGCGCGCGACGAACTCCGCGACGCGGAGCGCGCCCGCGAGCACGACGTCCGCGGCGTCGGAGATGCTGCGGGCCGCGTCGACCGCGTCGACGACGCCCAGCAGCTCGGCCGCACCGGTGCGCGCGAGCTCGCGGCGGCGCACCGCGCGCAGGCTCACCGTCGCGGGCTCGACCTCGTCGGCGCGCGTGAGGATGGCGTCGGTCTCGGCCGTGAGCCGCTGGATGCCGCGCGGCGCGAGGTCGGCGTCGTCCGCGAGCCACCGGACCGACTCGGGCGACCGGGCGAGCGCGTCCGCCAGGTAGCGGGAGTTCGAGAGCAGGTGCGCGAGCCGCTGCGCCGCGGAGCCGGAGTCGCGCAGCAGCTTGAGGTACCAGTGCGTCGCGCCGAGCGTCTCGGAGAGCGTGCGGAACGCGAGCAGGCCCGCGTCGGGGTCCGCGCCCTCGGCGAACCAGCCCAGCATGACGGGCAGGAGCTGACGCTGGATCGCCGCGCGCCGGCTCACGCCCTCGGTGAGCGCGGTGACGTGGCGCATCGCGCCCGCGGGGTCGCGGTAGCCGATCGCCGCGAAGCGGGCCTTCGCCGCCTCCGGCGCGAGGCTCACCTCGTCCGGGGAGAGCTGCGCGACGGCGGGCAGGAGCGGGCGGTAGAAGATCTCCTCGTGCAGGCCGCGCACCTCGCGGCGCGTCGCGCGCCAGCGCTCCGTGAGCCCCTCGGCGCCCTCGGCGCGCATCCCGAGCGACCGCGCGAGACGGCGCAGCTCGTCCTCGGCGGTCGGCACGAGGTGCGTGCGCCGGAGCCGGAAGAGCTGGATGCGGTGCTCGAGCGAGCGCAGGAACCGGTAGCAGACCCCGAGCCGGGCCGCGTGCTCGCGGCCCACGTACCCGGCCGCGGCGAGCTCGGCGAGCGCCGTGAGCGTCCCGCGGCTGCGGATCGACTCGTCCGCCCGTCCGTGCACGAGCTGCAGGAGCTGGACGGTGAACTCGACGTCGCGCAGGCCGCCCTTGCCGAGCTTGAGCTGGCGGTCGGCCTCGGCCGCGGGCACGTGGTCCTCGACGCGCCGACGCATCGCCTGAGAGTCCTCGACGAAGTTCTCGCGGCCCGCGGCGGACCACACGAACGGGGCGATCGCCTCCTCGTACGCACGGCCCAGGTCCCGGTCCCCCGCGACCGTGCGCGCCTTGAGCAGCGCCTGGAACTCCCAGGTCTTGGCCCAGCGCTCGTAGTACGCGACGTGGCTCGCGAGGGTGCGCACGAGCGGGCCCTGCTTGCCCTCGGGGCGCAGCGCGGCGTCGACCTGCCACAGGGCGGGCTCCCCGGACGTGCCCCAGCACACGCGCGCCAGGCCGGTCGCGAGCCGCGCGCCCACGCCGGTCGCGTACGCCTCGTCGTACCCCTCGGCGGGCTCGACGACGTAGATGACGTCCACGTCGGAGATGTAGTTGAGCTCGCGCGCCCCGCACTTGCCCATGCCGATGACGGCGAGCCGCACGCCCGCGCCGTGGTCGTCGAGCTCGGCGCGGGCGATCGCGAGCGCCCCTTCGAGCGCCGCGGCGGCGAGGTCCGCGAGCGCCGCCCCGACCGCGGGCATGCGGGTCAGCGGGTCGGTCACCGTGAGGTCGGTCGCGGCGATGCGCAGGATCCGCTCGCGGTAGGCGCGGCGGAGAGCGTCCACGCGCTCCGGTCCGGCCTGGTCGGCGACGGGCACCGCG
>JAQSXO010000206.1 GCA_029256625.1 Cellulosimicrobium sp.
CCCGAGCCCGTTGCCGCGCTTCTCGTCGATCCACACCTGCGGCTCGGAGAACGTCACGAAGTCGCGCGTCGTGGCGTACATCATGCGCTGGTAGGAGTCCGCGATGCGGCGGCCGTCGGTCGAGGTCGTCGGGTAGAGCGCCGAGGCCCAGTAGACGATGTACTCGCCACGCTGGGCGTCCCAGAACGCCTCGGGCGCCCACGTGTTGCCCGCGTACGCGCTCGACACCGTGACCATGCGCTGGTCGGACCAGTGCACGAGGTCCGTCGACTCCCAGATCATCAGCGCGCGCGACCCGCGCTCCTGCGCGTTGCCGAAGTTGTTGCCGCCGTAGATGCGCAGGTCGGTCGCGAGGAGGAAGAACCGGTCGCCCTCGGGCGAGCGGATGATGAACGGGTCGCGCAGGCCCTTCTCGCCGAGCGTCGACGTGAGCACGGGCTCGCCGTCGTTCAGCTCGACCCAGTCGAGCGGGTCGTTGCCGTTGCTCGCGCTGAAGTAGACGGACTCGCCGTCCGCGGTGCTCTCCCCCTCGAAGTACGGGAAGAAGTAACCCTCGTAGTCGGCCTCCGCGGGCAGCGGGCGGACCGTGGCGTCGTAGGTGTGCGTCGCGGTCGCGCCGTCCTTGGTCGCGGTCACGGTGAGCTGCACGACGGCGGCCGGCTCGCCGTGGGCGGGCCGCGTCACCTCGCCCGTGGCCGAGACGGTCGACGGGACGGAGCTCGCCCACGTGAGGGCGGAGCCGTTGGCGCCGTCGGCGGGCAGCGTGAGGTTGCCGCGCACGTCGTCGAGGTGCGGCACGACGGCGTGGCTCGCGTCCCACGCGACGGCCTCGGCAGGCGCGAGGTGCGCGAGGACGGTGACGTCGAACTGCGCGGTGCGCGCGACGGCGCCGCGCGTGACGAGAGCGGTGAGCGTCACGGTCGCGTCGTCCTCGCCGGCGGCGGGTCGGGTGACCTTGCCGGCGGCGCTGACGACGCCCGCGTCGGACGACGTCCACGTGACGAGCGAGCCCTGCGCGCCCGTGGTGGGCAGCACGAGGTCCGCGGTGACGGCGCTCGTGTCGCCGAGGTCGAGCGCGGCGAGGTCGGCGTCCGCGGCGGCCGACGACGTCCCGGCCGCGAGCTCCCCCGCCTCGGCCGGGCTCAGCGCACGGTCGTAGAGGCGGAAGTCGCGCACCTGGCCCTTGAGGTAGCGGTCGCCGGAGTAGAGCGAGCGGCCGACGTAGTTCGCCGTCGTCTGCCCGCCGCCGATCTGGCCGGGGTCGGTCGTGACGTTCGTGGCCTGCTTGACCTGCACGCCGTCCTCGTAGAGCGTCGCGGTCGTGCCGGTGAGCGTGTAGGTGAGGGTCTTCCAGACGCCGCGCTGGAGGTTGGAGCCCTTGGTCACCGTCTGTTCGGTGGACCAGTTCCCCGTCGCGATCGACGTCCGGTAGGCGTTGCCGGTCGTGAACAGGTACCCGTTGCCGTTCGAGCCGCTCGTGTTGCCGAGCCCGTAGACGAAGTACGGCGTGCCCTGGTCCTGGCTCACGAGCACGTCGAGGCTCACGGTGACGTCCGTCAGCCCGGCGAGCAGGTGGTCGGGCAGGTCGACGTAGTCGTCCGTGCCGTCGAGCGTCGTGCCGTCGGCGGTCGCCGTGCCGCCCACCAGGGTGGCCGGGCCGAAGGCCGAGCCCTCGGCGAGGTTCGCCGTCGTGCCGCCGGTCGTGCTCGCGGCGTCGAGCGGGTACCACGCGACGAGCCCGTCGTCGGTGGGCCCGCCGACGTCCGCGACAGCCGGGCCGGCGAGCGCCGCCCCCAGCGTCGTGGCGGTGAGCGCGCCCACCAGCGCGGTCGCGAGCGCCACGCTGCCGCGCCTCCCGCGCACCGGCCCGCGGCCCCGTGCGTCTCCTCGGTGTGTCAGGTCCATGTGTCCTCTCCTCGTCGAGATGGAAGTCAGAGATGAAGCTCGTGCCGGGTGCCCCCGTACCGCCGAGGTAGAGGCCTGGTCCCGCGAGGTAGAGGCGTGGTCATGACCACGCCTCTACCTCGGGCTACCAGGGCTCTACCTCGGCGGACCGGGGCTCTACCGCGGCAGGGTGGGGTCAGCCGCAGGCGTGCGCGGCGAACGCGACGTCGTAAGGCGTCGTGACCGGGGTGTCGTCGAGCGTCGCCGTGCCGGTGACGGTCACCGTCCCGGCCTCGACCGACGTCGCGCGGGTCGCGAACGACTGGTAGGCGTTCGCCCCCGGGGCCACGCCCGTGAACGTCTTCGTGCCGTACGGGGTCGTGAGGGTGACGTCGGCGGGCACGTCGCCCGCGTTCGTCGCCCGCACCGCGACGTAGACCTTGCCCGCGAGGCACCGCGGGGCGGCCTCGACGGTCAGCTCGACCACCGGGGCCGGCGACACGTCGACCGGGTCCACGCTCTCGAGCGTCGGCACGACCTTCTGGATGAGGCCGTCGTCGCCGAACGTGAGGCGGTCGATCGTCGTCTCGCGGTTCGTCCCGTTGCCGCCGGGGATCGCGAACCGGTGGTACGCGATGTACCAGTCGTCCGTGCCCTCGACGTTGAGGATCGAGCTGTGCCCGGTCCCGAGGATGCCCTGGGAGGCGTCCTTCTCGAGGATCACGCCGCGGTACGTCCACGGTCCGTCGATGCTGTCCGACGTCGCGTAGCCGACGCGGTAGTTCTCCGAGCCCGTGTCGTCGATCGAGTACGTGAGGTGGTAGACGCCGTCGCGGTAGTTGAGGAACAGGCCCTCGCGGAAGTCGGTCAGGCCGGGGATGCGCCGCAGCGTCTCCTGCTTGATCGACGTCATGTCGTCGTTCAGCTCTGCCATGACCGGCCCGTTCGACGGGCCGCCGTTGCCCCACAGGAGCCAGTGCTTGCCGGTCTCCGGGTCACGGAAGGCGGCCGGGTCGATCGCCTGGCCGGACGTGACCGCCTCGCCGTTGGTGATCATCGCCGTCGGCTGCGCGGTGAACGGACCCTCGGGGCTGTCGGCCACCGCGACGCCGATCGTCTTGCGGTTGTACGTCGGGTTGTGGCCGGAGAAGTAGAAGTAGTACTTCCCGTCCCGCTCGATGATCGTCGGCGCCCACGCGTTGCCGGTCGCCCACGGGACGTTCCCGTTCGCGCCGTCGAGCGTGAGGAACGGCTGCTCCGAGCGCTCCCACGTCACGAGGTCGGTGGACTTCCAGACGTAGAAGTCCTTGCCGCCCCAGCCCGGCGTGCCGTCGGTCGTGGCGTAGAGGTAGAACGTGTCGCCGAACTGCGCGATGTTCGGGTCGGCGTACGTCCCGGGGAGCACGGGGCTGCCCATCTGCTTCGCCTGGACCGTCCAGGTGCGCGACGACCCGTCCGGCCCGGTCACGCTGTACTCCACGGGCTGCGTGAAGTCCTGCACGGAGCCGTTCCCGGGCGTGACCGTCGCGCGCGAGGAGACCGTGAGGACCGGCGCGAGCGCGGAGACGTCCGTGCCCGGCTCGACCGCGAGCGTCACGGTGGAGCTCGCCCCGTCGACGATCGCCGGGACCTTGAGCGCGTCGAGCTCGGCGCCCGTGACGGCCGTGTGGTCGGCCCCGACCTGGTAGACCTCGTCCGCCGTGAGCGCGCGGTCGTAGACCCGGAAGTCGCGCACCGAGCCCTTGAGGTAACGGTCGCCCGAGTAGAGCGAGCGGCCGATGTAGTTGGCGAGCGTCGAGCCGTTCCCGATGTCCTTCGGGTCGATGGTGACGCCGGTCTGGCGGCCCACCTCGACGCCGTCCTCGTAGAGCACGGCCGTCGTGCCCGACAGCGCGTACGTGAGGTGCTTCCACACCCCGCGCTGGAGGTTCGCATTCTTGGTGACGGTCTGCTCGGTGTTCCAGTTCCCCGTCGCGATCGACGTGCGGTACGCGTTGCCCGTGGTGAACAGGTACCCGTCGCCCGCCGTGCCGCTCGTGTTGCCGAGGCCGTAGATGAAGTACGGCGTCGCCTGGTCGGTCGCGACCTTGACGTCGAGCGCGACCGTGACGTCGGTCAGCCCGGCGAGCAGGTGGTCGGGCAGGTCGACGTAGTCGTTCGTCCCGTCGAGGGTCACCCCCTCGCCGGTGCCGGAGAACGCCGCGCCGTTGGTGAGCGTCGCCGGGCCGAACGACGACCCCGGCGCGGAGTTCGCCGCCGACGTCCCGCTCGTCTCGTCGAGCGCGTAGCGCACGACGAGGCCCGGGATCTCCGTCGTCACCTCGACCGCCACGTACGCGGTGTGCGACCCGTCGGCCGTGGTCGCGGTGACCAGGGCGTGACCCTCGGCGACGCCCGTGACGACGCCGTCGGCCGAGACCGTGGCGACGTCCGCGTCGTCCGACGCCCACGTGATCGCGCGCGCCGTCGCGTTGGCCGGCGTGACGGTCGCGGTGAGCTGCCGCGTCCCGCCGACGCCCACCTCGAGCGACTCGGGGGTGACGCTCACGCCCTCGACGGGGACGACGTCGTCGGTCACCGTGACGACCGCGCGGGCGCGCACGCTCACGCCGCCGCCGAGCGTCCCGAGCACCTCGAACGACCCCGCCTGCGCGTACGACGCCGGGTCGACGGCGTCCCACGCGACGTCGGCCGGGCCGGTCGACCCGTCGGCGTACGTCGCGGTGACGGTCGCGGGCAGCACCGGGGCGGACCCGGTCTGGACGGTCACGGCGACGTCCTCGACGGACTCGACGAACGCGTCGGGCTGATACGTCTTCAGCAGGCGGTCGTACTCGGCCTGCGTCACGGGGAGCACCGTGCCGTGGCGCGGGCGCGACGGCATCTCGTAGTCGGTGGACATGGTCCACTCGGCCGCGTCGAGCGAGGTCGACTCGAACGGCACGTAGCCGCGGCCGCCGAACTCGTCGATGAAGAGGTACCACTTCTCCTCGGTGTTCGACTTGAAGATCGTCGGGCCCTCGCCCTGGTTGATCCCGCCGCCGAGGGAGTTCGCCTTGCCGATGCAGTCGGTGATGAAGTCGTAGTCCGTCGAGCGCAGCTCGGCCGCCTTCTCGGCCAGGATGAACTTGGAGCACGGCGTGGACGACGTGTTGTTCCGCTCGTCCTTGGTGAAGCGGTAGTACTGGCCGTCGTGGAGCGCCACGGTCGAGTCGATGACCGAGTAGCCCGGGTCGACCCACACCTGCGCCTCGCTGAACGTCACGAAGTCGCGCGTCGTGGCGTACATCATGCGGTTGTACGTGTTGCCCGTGTGGTTCGGGTCGTCCTCCGCGTAGAGCTTCGAGGCCCAGAACACGACGTACGCGCCGATCGTCTCGTCGTAGTACGCCTCGGGCGCCCACGTGTTGCCCGCGGTGTCGGGCGAGACCTGGACGAGCCGCTGGTCCGTCCAGTTCACGAGGTCCGTGGACTCCCACACCATGATCGACTTCGAGCCCGTGCGCTGGGACGCGTCCCAGTTGCCGTTGCCGTAGATCTTGAGGTCCGTCGCGATCTGGTAGAACTTGTCGCCCTCGGGCGAGCGGATGATGAACGGGTCCCGCAGGCCCTTCTCCCCCAGCTCCGACGTGAGGACGGGCTGGTTGTCGTTGAGGTTCTGGTAGTTCAGCGGGTCGTTGCCCTGGCTGAGCCCGAAGTAGACCTGCTCGCCCGTGGCGGTGCCCTCGCCCACGAAGTAGGAGAACAGGTAGCCCGCGAGGTCCTCCTGCTCGGGCAGCGGCGGCACGTGCGCCGCGAGCTCGCGCGTGGCGGTGGCCGCGCCGACCGTCACCGTCGCGGTGAGCGTCACGGTCTCGGCGTCCTCGCCGTGCGCCGGGCGCGTCACCTCGCCCGTCGGGGCGATCGTGCCCGACGACGACGCCCAGGCCACGCTCGCGCCGTGCAGGCCCGTGGTGGGCAGGGTGAGGTTGCCGCGCACGTCGTCGAGGTTCGTCACCTCGAGCGCCGCCGCGGCGGCGTCGGCCTTCGCCTGGTCGCCGTCGCCCGGCAGGACCGTGACGTCGAACGTGCGCGTCTCGGTCGCGCCGCGCAGCGTCACCGTGGCGGTGAGGGTCGCGGTCGCGGGCTCGTCGCCGGCGGGGCGCGTGACCGCGCCGCTCGTCGAGACGACGCCCGCGTCGGAGGTCGCCCACGCGACGGCGGAGCCGCCGACTCCCTTCGCGGGCAGCGCGAGGTCGGTGACGACGGCGCTCGTGTCGCCCAGGTCGAGCGCGGCGGCGTCGGCCGCGACGGCGTCCTGCGCGGCGTCCGACGCGAGGTCGGCGACCTCCTGCGCGGTGAGCGCGCGGTCGTAGAGCCGGAAGTCCTTCAT
>JAQSXO010000207.1 GCA_029256625.1 Cellulosimicrobium sp.
AAGATCGACGCGCTCGCCAACCGGGCGTTCCTCGCTCCCATGCTCGACGGCGAGTACCCCGCCGACCTGCTGGCCGACACCGCGCACGTGAGCGACTGGTCGTTCGTGCGCGAGGGTGACCTGGAGACCGTGCGCCAGCCGCTGTCGATCCTGGGCGTCAACTACTACTCGACCGTGCGCGTGCGCCACTTCTCCGGCGACGGCGAGCGGTCGGAGAACGACGGTCACGGCGCGTCGAAGCACAGCCCGTGGATCGGCGTCGACGACGTCGAGTTCGTCCAGCAGCCCGGCCCGTACACCGCGATGGGCTGGAACATCGAGCCCGCCGGCATGACCGAGCTGCTCGTGTCCGTCGCGAAGACCTACCCGCACCAGCCGATGATGGTCACCGAGAACGGCGCCGCGTTCGCCGACGAGGTCACGGTCGACGCCGACGGCACCGCCCGCGTGCACGACGACCGCCGCGTCGCCTACCTGCACGACCACGTCGACGCCGTGGGTGCCGCGATCGACGCGGGCGCCGACGTGCGCGGGTACTTCGCGTGGTCCCTCCTCGACAACTTCGAGTGGGGCTACGGGTACGAGCGCCGCTTCGGGATCATCCGCGTCGACTACGACACGCTCGAGCGCACGTGGAAGGACTCCGCGCACTGGTACCGCCGGCTCGCGACGTCGAACGTCCTCCCCGGGGTCGACGAGACCGCCTGACGCACCCACCCGACGCCGGCCGCGACCCGCTTCTCGCCCGGACGGGGTGAGGCGGGTCGCGGCGGCGGACCTTAGCCTCGCAGCCATGAGCGATGTCGAGGTCAGGGCCCGGACGGGCGGGGTGCTCGCCGCCGCGTGCCTGTCGACGCTTGTCGTCAACGCGAACACGTCGGCGGTCAGCATCCTGCTCCCCGCGATCAGCGAGGACACGGGCACGAGCGTGACGACCCTCCAGTGGGCGGTCACTGGCTACTCGCTCGTGGGAGCCGCGGTGATCGTCACCTCGGGAGCCCTGGGCGACGTCTTCGGCCGCAAGCGGGTCTTCCAGCTCGGGCTCCTGCTCTTCGTCGCGTCCTGCGTGCTCATCGCGCTCGCCCCGTCGGGCGGCATGGTCATCGCCGGGCGGTTCGTGCAGGGCGCGGCCGGGGCGACCATCGTGGCGTGCGGGCTGAGCCTGCTCTCCGTGGCCAACAGCGGCGACGCCCAGCTCCGGGCGGTGTCGCTGTGGGGTGCGGCGTCCGCCGTCGGCGCCGCGGCGGGCCCGCTGCTCGGCGGGGTGCTCGTCAACCTCACGGGCTGGCAGGGCCTCTTCTGGGTCGACGCGGTCGTGGCCGCGGCGTGCATCGTCCTGACGTACGTCGTCGTGACCGAGTCCCGCGACCCCGACCGCTCGCGCTCGATCGACTACGCGGGCACGGTGCTCGTCGCGCTCACCCTCGCGCCCCTCATCCTCGCGCTGAGCAAGGGGAGCGACTGGGGGTGGGGCTCGCTCGCGACCCTCGGCAGCCTCGTGGTCGCCGTCGTGGCGGGCTGCCTGTTCGTCGTGGTCGAGCGCCGCGTCGCGGTCCCGCTCCTCGACCTCGCGCTCCTGCGCAACCGCGTGCTGGTCGGCGCGACCGTGGCCATCCTCATCGGCTCCGGCACGATCAACGGGCTCATGTACCTGCTGAGCATCTACTTCCAGGACCCCGCCACCCTGGGCCTCAGCCCCCTCGAGGCGGGGCTCGCGACGCTGCCCGCGACGGCGGGCCTCGTGATCGTCGCACCGCTGGTGCCGAAGCTCGCCGCGAAGGTCGGGGGACGGCAGGTCATCGGGCTCGGGTTCCTGCTCACCGCCGTCGGGTTCGGCGTCGTCGGCGCCGTCCAGGCCGACTGGCGGTACGGCGCCTTCGTCCTTCCCCTGATCGCGATCGCCGTCGGCATGGGGCTGTCGAACGGGCCGGCGTCCTCCGCCTCCACGGCGTGCGTCTCCGCGAACGAGGTGGGCGCGGCGTCGGGCGTCTCCAACATGGCGCGCTACGTGGGCGCCGCGGTCGCGACGGCGGTCGTGGCCTCGATCTACGCGGCGGTGGTCGCGGACCGCACCGCCGCGGGCGCGACGACGGCCGACGCCCTCGCCTCCGGTCTCGGCACCGCGTCCTGGGTCATGGCCGCGACCAGCGCTCTCGGGGTCGTCATGGCGGTCGTCATGGGACGGCGCTACCGGGCCGAGCGCGGCACGGTGCACGACGCCGCGTCGGCCGCCGCCGCGGTGACGCACACCCTGCCCACGTCGGCCACGCCGGTCGGCGCGAGGGCGACGGACTGACCGTCGCCCTCGCCTCGGCCCCGGCGCGTGTCAGCGCTTGACCGTGTCGTCGAGGTTCAGGCCGTCCACGAGGTCCTGGAACCCGGCGAGCTCGTCCGGGCAGTAGATCTCGATGACGAGCAGCTGCCCCCTGACGACGCGGTTGTCGGCGACGACCGGCCGGATGCCCGGCCCGGCGGCACCGTTGACGAGCTGGCCCAGGAGGGTCGCCCGGCTCAGCGCGCCGCTCGGGTCCTCGCACGTGGCTCCGCCGTCGTCGCCGAGGACGCGCACGACCTGCTCCTTCTGCGGCGTGGGCGCGCCCGCGTCCTCGAGCGCGGCGATGAGCTGGTCCGCCTTCTGCTCGGCCTCCGCCGTCGTCTGCCGCTCGCCGCGGACGAGCAGCGCGACGACGACGAGCGCGACGACCACGACGGCCGCGACGACGTAGATGGTCCGGCGCTCGCGGTGCGGCTGCCGCTCCGTGACCTCGCTCATGGCGCGCTCGCCTCCGTCTCCTGCGTCGTCGCGTCCGGGAGCCTCCACGACGGCTTGCGTGACCGGTAGAAGAGGTACGGCACCAGGAGGCCCAGGCCGAGGGCACCGCCGGCGACGATGACGAGGTACGAGCCGGGGCTCCCCGACCCGAACTGCGACGGCGGGATGAAGCCGACCAGCAGCGCGGCGAGCGAGGCGACGAAGCCGACCCCGCACAGCGCGCCGAGCATCGGCGCGCGGTACCCGCGCGCGTGGTCGGGCTGCTGGCGGCGCAGGCGGACCGCGGCGACGAACATGAGCAGGTACATGATCAGGTACACCTGGGTCGTGATCACCGAGAAGATCCAGTACGCGCTCGAGACGCTCGGGATGAGCGCGTAGCCGAGCGCGATCACCGTGGTGACGACACCCTGCGCGACGAGGATGTTCTGCTGGACGCCGTTCTTGTTGAGCTTCTGCAGGAACGGCGGGAGGTAGCCCTCCTGGCGCGAGATGAGCAGGAGGCCCTTGGACGGGCCGGCCAACCACGTGAGCATGCCCGCGACGGACGCGGTGACGAGCATGATCCCGATGATCGGCGTGAGCCACTGCGAGCCGAAGTAGGCGAACACGGCGTCGAAGGCCTGCATGATGCCTGCCGTCAGGGACAGCTGCTCGGCCGGGACGACCCAGCTGATCGCGAGCGCGGGGAGGATGAAGATCAGCAGCACCATGCCCATGGCGAGGAAGATCGAGCGCGGGAACTCGCGTGCCGGGTTGCGCAGCGACCCGACGTGCACCGCGTTCATCTCCATGCCGGAGTACGACAGGAAGTTGTTGACGATCAGCACGAGGCTCGACAGACCGGCCCACGCGGGGAGCAGGTGCTCGGCGTCCATCGGCGCGGCCGACGCGTTGCCCTGGCCGAGGAACACGACGCCGAGCGTCACCAGGATGACGCCCGGGATGAGCGTGCCGATGATGAGCCCGCCGCTCGCGAGCCCCGCGACACCCTTGGTGCCGCGCGACGAGACCCACACGCCAGACCAGTAGACGACGACGATGACGATCGCCGTCCACACGCCGCTGCTCGCGAGGCTCGGGTTGATGACGTAGGCCAGCGTGCTCGCGACGAACCCGAGCAGGCTCGGGTAATAGAAGATCGTCATCGCGAACTGGCACCACACCGCGAGGAAGCCCATCGGCTTCGAGATCCCTTCGGACACCCACTTGTAGACGCCGCCGCTCCAGCCGGAGGCCAGCTCGGCGGAGACGAGCGACGTGGGGAGGAGGAACACCACGGCGGGCAGGAGGTAGAGGAAGACGCAGGCCAGCCCGTAGACGGCCATCGTGGGCGCGGCGCGCAGGCTCGCGACGGAGCTCGTCGTCATCATCGCGAGGGCGATCCACGAGATGTAGTTGCTCGCCGGGATGGCGGCACGCGCCCGGGACGTGGTGGTGGGAACCGCCGGCCCCTCGGCGGCGTCGGCCGCGCTCATGCCGCCCGCTCCTCGTCGTTGCGGCGCACTGGTGCGTGCTCTGGGTGCATCTCGACCGCCTCCTCGGCGCAGTCGCGGACGTCCGACGAGCCGATCGTCCCCCTGGCGAGCGGGCAGCCGGATCACCTGCTCCGGGTGACTTGGCAGTCGGGCGACACCGGGCGAGGTGCACGAGCCGTTCGCACGGCACGGCGGCACGGCCCGGCATGGCGTACGACACGCCGAGGGCACGACACGCCGAGAGAATCCCGAGCTTTCGCGCCCGTATTGGGGTGTTTTGTCGCACGGGAGCGAGTCGTGCTCGCGACACCGGACAGGGGTCCCGGAGCGGCGGTGGCGGGTCGCACAGGGTGTGGACCGACGCCGTCCCCACCCTGTGGACGGCGCTTCGCGGGGCGCGAGAACGAGCCGTTCCGGACCTCCTGGGCAGTGGACGACGGGCTGTGGACGACGTGCTCCCGGAGCGTGTCAGAGGGGGGTGGGACCATGGATACATGGCTCCTAGCACATGCCGACGGGTGAAGTTCGACCACGACATCTAGTGCGCTGGCGCGGTGTCGACCACTAGGTATAGTGGTTGCACACCCAGGGGGCCGGAGGCCTTCTGGCGAATCACACAGACGTAGTTCCACCGGTGTCCTTCGAGGTCAGAGACGTTTCTCCCTCCCCGAGGACCGATCCCGGACAGAGCGCGAGAGACGAGGAGTCACCCCATGAGCGTCACGGTCTACAGCAAGCCGGCTTGCGTTCAGTGCGACGCGACGTATCGCGCTCTGGACAAGAAGGGCATCGAGTACTCCGTCGTGGACATCAGCCAGGACGCCGAGGCGCTCGAGCTCGTGCGCGGGCTCGGCTACCTGCAGGCGCCCGTGGTCGTCGCCGGGGACGAGCACTGGTCCGGGTTCCGTCCCGACCAGATCAACGCCCTCGCGCAGAAGGTCTCGCCGGTCGTCGCCTGACCGGCCTTCCCGGGGCGCCGCGAGGCGCCCCGACCACGTACGGAAGCAGGCGGAGCAGGGCAGGACGGAGGTGCGTCCCCGTGGGGTCGCTCGTGTACTTCTCCAGCGTCAGCGAGAACACGCACCGGTTCGTCCAGCGGCTCGACCTGCCGGCCCTCGGCATGGACGTGCAGCGCATCCCGCTGCGTCCGACCGAGGGCTTCCTGCGCGTCGAGGAGCCGTACGTGCTCATGGTCCCGACCTACGGGGGCGGCAACGAGGGCGGTGCCGTCCCGCGCCAGGTCGTGAAGTTCCTCAACGACGTGCACAACCGGTCGTTGATCCGCGGCGTCATCGCCGCGGGCAACACCAACTTCGGCGAGGCCTACTGCATCGCCGGCGACATCATCTCCGCGAAGTGCCAGGTGCCCTACCTGTACGCCTTCGAACTCCTGGGAACAGCCGAGGACGCCGCGCGCGTCCGCGACGGATTGGGACGATTTTGGCAACGACAGTCACGGATTCCGGCGTGAGCGTGGCAGGTGGCGGCACGGTCGCCCAGGTGCCCCTGGCGGGGAGCGCGCAGCTCGACTTCCACGCGCTCAACGCGATGCTGAACCTCTACGGCCCGAACGGCGAGATCCAGTTCGACAAGGACCGCGAGGCCGCGCGCGCGTACTTCCTGCAGCACGTCAACCAGAACACCGTCTTCTTCCACGACCTGCAGGAGAAGCTCGACTACCTCGTCGAGAACAAGTACTACGACCCGGCCGTGCTGGCGAAGTACGACCGCGCGTTCGTGAAGTCCCTCTTCGAGTTCGCGTACGCCAAGAAGTTCCGGTTCGAGACCTTCCTCGGCGCGTTCAAGTACTACACGTCGTACACGCTCAAGACGTTCGACGGGAAGCGGTACCTGGAGCGCTTCGAGGACCGTGTGTGCATGGTCGCGCTCGGCCTCGCGGACGGCAACGAGCAGGCCGCGCTCGACATCGTCGAGGAGGTCATCTCGGGCCGCTTCCAGCCCGCGACCCCGACGTTCCTCAACGTCGGCAAGGCGCAG
>JAQSXO010000208.1 GCA_029256625.1 Cellulosimicrobium sp.
CCTGGACCGGGACGACTGGCGGACCTTCCGCGTCGACCGGATCGCGCCGCGCATCCCTACCGGCCCGCGGTTCGCCCCGCGCGAGCTGCCCGACGACGTCGCGGCGTACGTGTCGAGCCGGGTCTCGGCCGCCGCCTGGCGATACCGCGCGCGGGTCACCGTGCACTCCCCCGCGGCGGTGGTGGCCGAACGGATCAGCCCGGCGGTGGGCGTCGTCGAACGTGTCGACGAGCGCACGTGCGTGCTGGACACCGGAGCCGACACCGTGGAGACGCTCGGCGCGTACCTGGGGCTGCTCGACGCGGACTTCGAGGTCACCGGCCCGCCGGAGCTCGTCGCGCACCTCCGCCGCCTGACCGCGCGCTACGCGCGCTCGACTCCACCGACTCCCGACCGGTGAGTGCCGGACCAACCAGTCGACGCGGGAACCACCCCACGTGACCCGATCTCCTCACGCCAGGGCATGGAGCGCTCCCCCGCCCCCAGCACGACGGAGGTCAAGTACTGGTCAAGTATCTCGGGCTTGCGCAATGGGAAACCGGTATCCTACGATCGGGAAACCGGTTACCCAGATCTCGACCCCATCCGAGCGCCTCGACGAGCTCTTCCGAGGCGGGCTGCCCGACGTCGTCGTCGGCCGCCGCGCAGGGCGCACGACCCAGCACCCGCGCACCAGGACGAGGTCGTCGCGTCGACCGATGCGAACGCGGACCTGGAGCCGTGAGTCACCACGCACTGCCCCCAGTTCGATGACGAAAGGTGAGGCACCACGATGAGACGACCCGTCGCACGACGACTGCTCGCGGCCACCGCCGCGACGGCCCTGGCGGCCACGATGGGCGTGACCGCCCTGACCACGACCGCGAGCGCGGCCGTGGCCGGCAGCCCGACCGGCTACGCGACCCAGAACGGTGGGACGACCGGTGGCGCCGGCGGCCAGACCGTCCGCGCCACGACCGGCACCCAGATCCACGCGGCCCTGTGCAACAGGGCCAGCGACGACACCCCGATCGTCATCGAGGTCGAGGGCACCATCAACCACGGCAACACGGCCAAGGTCTCGGGCGACAGCTGCAACACGGCGGCCGGCGTGATCGAGCTCAAGCAGATCAGCAACGTGACGATCGTCGGCGTCGGCAACGGCGCGACGTTCGACCAGCTGGGCATCCACATCCGTGAGGCCAGCAACATCATCATCCAGAACGTCACCGTGAAGAACGTCAAGAAGTCCGGCTCGCCCACCTCGAACGGCGGCGACGCGATCGGCATGGAGAGCGGCGTCCGCAACGTGTGGGTGGACCACGTGACGCTCGAGGCGTCGGGCGGGGAGTCCGAGGGCTACGACGGCCTCTTCGACATGAAGGCGGGCGTCCAGTACGTGACGCTGTCCTACAGCATCTTGCGCAACTCCGGCCGCGGCGGCCTCATCGGCTCGAGCGAGAGCGACACGTCCAACGGGTTCGTGACGTTCCACCACAACAAGTACGAGAACCTCGACTCGCGCACGCCGCTGCTGCGCGGCGGCATCGCCCACATCTACAACAACCACTACGTGCAGCTCAACGAGTCCGGGATCAACTCGCGGGCCGGGGCGAAGGCGAAGGTCGAGAACAACTACTTCGAGGACTCCAAGGACGTCCTCGGCACGTTCTACACGGACCAGAAGGGCACCTGGCAGGTCGCCGGGAACGTCCTCGACAACGTCACGTGGTCCAGCCCGAGCGGTGACATCCAACCGGCCGGTCCGAACCTGACCTCCACGACGTCGGTCAGCATCCCGTACTCCTACACGCTCGACGGCGCGAGCTGCGTGCCGAACCTCGTGAACCAGACCGCGGGCGCGAACAAGGGCCTCAAGGTCTCGGACGGCTCGTGCACGCCGCAGACGCCGGACCCCGACCCCACCGACCCGACGGACCCGACCGACCCGACGGACCCGGGTCCCGTCGACCCGACGGACCCGACGGACCCGCCGGAGCCGGGAGCCGAGACGATCTACGTCGCGCCGAACGGCAGCGCGAGCGCGGCCGGCACGCTGTCGGCGCCGACGACGCTCCCCGTCGCGATCGAGCGCGTCGCCTCGGGCGGCGAGATCTTCCTGCGCGGTGGCACGTACAACCTGTCGTCGACCGTGACGATCGAGCCTGGCAACGACGGCACGTCGGGCGACCGCACCCTGCTGTCCGCGTACCCCGGGGAGCGGCCGGTGCTGAACTTCTCGGCGCAGGCCGAGAGCTCGGCGAACCGCGGTCTCGCGATCGGCGGCGACTGGTGGCACGTCTACGGCATCGTGGTCGAGCACGCGGGCGACAACGGCATCCTGCTCGGCGGCAGCAACAACGTCATCGAGCGCGTCGTGACCCGCTACAACCACGACACCGGCCTGCAGCTGTCCCGTCTCGTGGCGGGCGCCCCGGCGAGCGAGTGGCCGTCGAACAACCTCATCCTCAGCAGCGAGTCGCACGACAACGCGGACTCGGACGGCGAGGACGCGGACGGCTTCGCCGCCAAGCTCACGTCCGGCTCGGGGAACGTGTTCCGGAACACCGTGGCGCACAACAACATCGACGACGGCTGGGACCTGTACACGAAGTCCGACACCGGACCGATCGGGCCCGTGACGATCGAGAGCTCGCTCGCCTACGAGAACGGCACGCTCTCCGACGGCGGCCAGGCCGGTGCGGGCGACCGCAACGGGTACAAGCTCGGTGGCGAGGACATCAAGGTCAACCACGTCGTGCGGAACTCGTTCGCGGTGGACAACGGCAAGCACGGGTTCACGTACAACTCGAACCCGGGCTCGATCACGGTCAGCGGCAACGTCGCGGTCGGCAACGCCGAGCGCAACTTCAGCTTCGACGCCGGGACCCACCGGTTCAGCGGCAACGTGTCGTGCGACTCCGGGGCGAACGACAAGACGGTCGGCACGGACGCGGGCGGCAACTCGTTCTGGTCCGGCTCGAACGGGTCGGCCTGCTCCGCGTACGACGGCGAGCTCGGCTGGTCGTTCGCGGCGGACGGCTCGCTCCGGGTCACCTTCGGCGGCGAGCCGACGAACCCGACCGACCCGACCGACCCCACGGACCCGACGGACCCGACCGACCCGACCGACCCGACAGGCCCGCCGTCCGGCACGAACCTCAGCATCGGCGCCGGCGCGGACGGCTCGAGCAAGGGCAGCGGGACGAGCTACGGCAACGCGATCGACGGCAGCACCGCGACCTGGTGGTCGCCCAGCGGCTCGACGGGGACCCTCTCCGTCAAGTGGGGCACCGCGACGACCGTGGGCCGGGTCGTCGTCAAGGAGGCCGCGGGCGGCGGCAGCATCGGGACGTGGCGCCTCGTGAACAACGACACGGGCGCCGTCCTCAAGACGGGCAGCGGTGCGGGGACGATCACGTTCACCGCGACGTCGCTCAAGAAGATCAACCTCGAGATCACCGGCGCGTCGGGCACGCCCCGCGTCGCCGAGCTCGAGACCTACGCCGGGTAGCCCGACCCTCCTCCGGGAGACCCGTGCACGACCCCGGGCGGGACCACGTGGTCCCGCCCGGGCTCGACGACGGCCCCGCCGCGCCGTCCGCGGCGGGGCCGTCCTTCTGCCGGGGCGTCGTCCGGTGCGCCGTAGCGTCGCGCCGTCGCGACGGCCCGGGCCCGGAGCGCGTCTCGCAGCGGCGCCGGGTCCAGCACCTCGGCGTCCGGGCCGAGCTGCCACACCGCCCAGATGGCGTGCCGGAGGTCCTGGAAAGTGACGTCGAGCACCAGCAGGCCGTCGTCGGCGACGGACTCGGCGTGGACGGAGACCGCGGTGCCCACGAGCGCTGCCCGGCGGTCCGGCACGAGCCGGACGCGCGCGGCGACCTGGTCGTCACCCGCCCGGAACCGGGCGCTGCGCTCGCGCCAGAGCTGCTCGAGGTCGACGACCTCGGGCCGGTCCGCCGGTTCGGCGAGCGCCTCGGCAGCAAGGATCCGGGAGAGGCGGTAGGTGCGGTCCGCTCCGCCGACGGTGGCGAGCAGGTAGCCCGTACCGCGGGCGGTGACCATGCCCACCGGGTCGACCTCGCGCGAGGCCGGCGTCCGGCCGACGGCGGCGTAGCGGATCCGGAGCCTCCGCCCGCGGAGCACGGCGCGCCGGACCTCGCGCAGGACTGCCACGGGGACCTCCTCGGCGGCCTGCCGGCGGGCGAGCAGGTCGATCTCCGGCTCGACGAGGATCCGTCGGGCCGCGTCGTCGGCGGCATCACGGTGCGCCTCGGGAAGCGCGTCGACGACCTTGCGGACGGCCGACGCGAGCGCGGGCCCGAGGCCGAGCACCTGCTCGCCGCGGCCCGACGTGGCGGCGAGCACGGCGAGCGCTTCGTCCGGGTTGAGGCCCGTCAGCTCGGTGCGGAACCCGGGCAGGAGCGCGAAGCCTCCGTGCCGCCCGCGCTCGGCGTAGATCGGGACGCCCGCGGCGGAGAGCGCCTCGACGTCCCGCAGGACCGTCCGGGGCGACACCTCGAGCTCGCGCGCCAGGGTGGTCGCGGACAGCCGGCCCCGCTGCCGGAGCAGCAGCACCAGGGAGACCAGTCGGTCGGCGCGCACCCGAGAAACGTACCGGGATACATGACACAGGGTGTCGTCTTTCCCCGAGAGGCTCGGAGACGGGCGTGCGGGACGTCGGCCACGAGGGTCGACGCGCGCCCGGGCAGGACGAGTCGGACGGAGTCGGCATGGCAGTGGAACGAACGGCGATCAACCCCGTGACGTGGTCGCAGGAGCTGGGGTTCAACCAGGCGGAGCTGGTCTCCGGGCACACCCGGACCGTCTTCTGCTCCGGGCAGACGGCGATGTCGCACGACGGCCGCCCCCAGCACCAGGGTGACCTCGGGGCGCAGCTCGCGCTGAGCCTGGACAACCTGGAGGCGGTGCTGGCGGAAGCGCGCATGACGCTCGCGGACGTCGTCCGGCTGAACGTCTACACGACCGACGTCGACGCGCTCTTCCAGCACTACGGGGTGCTCGCCGCACGGCTCGGGGCCGCGCGCGTGGCCCCGGCGACGACGATGCTCGGGGTGACCCGCCTGGCGGTCCCCGGACAGCTCGTCGAGCTGGAGGCGACCGCCGTCGCCTGACCGAGCGCAGCAACGGCGCCGGGACCGGGGTCACCCGGCTCCGGCGCCGCCGGCCCTCCCGTCGTCCAGCGCCTCGAGCGGGCGACCCACGCGCCTCGCCCAGGCCGAGGGACGGGCCGTCGGGTCAGGGCTCCAGGGTGAGCGGGACGCTGGTGCCGTACCCGTCGTGGCCCTCCACGCGGCCGGGGACGCGCGAGCGTCCTAGCGCCGCGGCGTCCCACACCTCGACGACCCACGCGGCGGCCGTGTCGACGACGAGGTCGCGCGCGTCGTACGCCGCTCGGCCGGGCGCCACGAGGGGCACGGCGGGGACGGGGCCGTCCTCGCCGTGCACGACTTCGAAGAGCGTGCGGAACGGCTCGACCGCGCGGTCGAGGACGAACGCGTCGGGACCGTCGAGCGAGACGACGACGTCGAGCGTGCCCTCGCCGTCCTGGTCGGGGAACACCGTCACGACGACCTCCTCGGCCGCGTCGGGCAGCGCGTCGACGAGCGCACGCAGGCGACGTACCGCGTCCGGCGTCGCGGCGTCGAGGTGGACTCGCAGGCGGCGGGCGTGGGTGTCGGCGTCCATCGGGTCACCGTAGCGGTGGTGCGGAGCCCCGGGTGCCGAGGTCCTCGAGCTCGGCGACGAGCGTGCTGTGCTCGGCGTCGCGCCGGACCGCGTCGCCGAGCGCGGCGGCCCGGCGCCGGTACGCGGGGTCGTCGAGGACCTGGCGGACGGCGTGCGCGACCCGCTCGGCGGACGCCTTCCGCGAGAGTGCGACGCCCGCGCCGCGCAGCGTGACGCGCACGGCGTTGTCGCCCTGGTCGCGCCCGTGCGGCATGACGACGACGGGGCAGCCCGCCGCGAACGCCTTGAGGAGCGTGCCGTGCCCGCCGTGCGTGACGACGAGCGCGGCGTCGCGCATGACGGCGTGGTGCGGCGCGGACGCGACGACGGCGACGTTCGCCGTCCCCGGCACCTCGCCGGGCGCCAGTCCCTGACCGGTCGTCACGACCCCCCGCACGGGCAGCGCCGAGAGCGCGTCGACGATGCGGCGCAGCAGTGCAGCATGGTCCTGGAACGTCGACGAGAGCGCGACGAGGACGAGCGGG
>JAQSXO010000209.1 GCA_029256625.1 Cellulosimicrobium sp.
GACGCAGGACGTCGACTTCACGTGGGCGGACTTCCAGCGCCGCACGAACGACGAGCTCGTCGCGGGCTGGGGCAACCTCGTGAACCGCACGGCGAACCTGGTGCACAAGAACTTCGGGGCCATCCCGGAGCCGGGGCAGCGCCAGCCGATCGACGAGGGCGTCCTCGCGACGACGACGACCGCGTTCGGCCGCGTGGGAGAGCTCATCGCGACGCACCGCCAGCGCGCAGCCGTCGCGGAGGCCATGAAGACGGTCGGCGAGGTGAACAAGTACGTGTCCGACACCGAGCCGTGGAAGCTCAAGACCGACCCGGACCGCCTCGCGACCGTGCTGCACACCGTGACCCAGGCGGTGAGCGACCTCAACACGATCCTGTCGCCGTTCCTGCCGCACTCGGCGCAGCAGGTGCACGAGGCGTTCGGCGGCACGGGCACCATCGCGCCCCAGCCGCGCATCGACGAGGTGACCGACCTCGACGACGACGCGCGCCACTACCCGATCATCACGGGCGACTACCGCGCCGAGGGCCTCGCGACGTGGGAGCCGAAGGCCGTCGTGCCGGGCACCCCGGTCGGAAAGCCGACGCCGGTCTTCACCAAGCTCGACGACTCGATCGTCGAGGAGGAGCTCGACCGCCTGCGCGAGACCGCCTGACCGTGGCGAAGCAGCGCGAGCGGGGGTGGCCGCCCGACCCGGGGCCGCTGCCCGTCCCCGTGGTGGACAACCACACGCACCTCGACTCGATCGCGCACGTCCTGCCCGACGACGTCCCCGCCCCGAGCGTCACGGACCACCTCGCGCGGGCGGCGGCCGTGGGGGTCGACCGCGTCGTGCAGGTCGGGTGCGACCTGCCCGCCGCCCGCTGGACGGACGCCCTGCTGCGCGGTGACCTCGCGGCATGGGAGACGACGTCGGCCGCCGAGCAGGGCGTCGGACGGCTGCTCGGCGCCGTCGCGATCCACCCGAACGAAGCGGTGCTGCACGGCGGGGTGCACGAGGTCGGACCGGACGGGCTCGAGCCCGACCCGCAGCCGCACCACGACGTCCCGCTCGACGACGCGGTCGCCGAGATCGCCGCGATCGCGCGCGCGAACGACCGCGTGCGCGCGATCGGCGAGACGGGCATGGACCTGTTCCGTACAGGGCCGCAGGGCGAGGCTGTACAGCGCGAGGCGTTCCGAGCGCACGTCGCGCTCGCGAAGGAGCTCGGGCTCGCGCTGCAGATCCACGACCGCGACGCGCACGCCGAGGTGCTCGACGTGCTCGCGCGGGACGGCGCCCCGGAGCGCACGGTCTTCCACTGCTACTCCGGCGACGCCGCGATGGCCCGGTTCTGCGCCGAGCAGGGCTGGTACCTGTCGTTCGCCGGGCCGGTGACGTTCCGCGCGAACGACGAGCTGCGGGCCGCCCTGCGGGAGGTGCCGCTCGAGCAGGTCCTCGTCGAAACGGACGCGCCGTACCTCACGCCGCACCCGTACCGCGGCAGGCCCAACGCCCCGTACGTGCTGCCGACGACCGTCCGTACCGTGGCCGACGTGGTGGACCTGCCCCTCGCCGACGTGTGCGAGCGGCTGGCGGCCACGTCGGTCGAGGTCTACGGGCCCTGGTGAGGCGGGCGGGGCGGGGGCGCCCGTCACCGCCCGTTCCGGGGCGAACCGGAGGTTTCGTCCTGGGTCACGTTTCGGCTACGGTCGGGTCCGTGCGTCGCGCCCGCGCCGACGACGCGCCCACCTCGCCCTCGGCGGTCGCCGAGGGCCGCTTCCCGCAGAAGGGACCGCCCCTCGTGCTCGCACCTGACGGAACCGGTCGCCGGCGCCTGCAGCGCCTCGCGGCCCAGGGCGTCGTCGTCGCGAGCCTCGTGGTCGTCACGGGGGCGTTCGCGACGCTCCACAAGAGCGTCACGCTCGACGTGGACGGCGAGCTGCACGACGTCTCCGCCTACGGGCGCACCGTCGCCGAGGTGCTCGACTACCAGGACGTCGCGGTCGGCGCGGAGGACCTCGTCGAGCCCGGACTGGCGGACCCCGCGCGGGACGGCAGCACGATCGTCGTCCGCACGAGCCACGACGTGACGATCGAGATCGACGGCCAGGTGCAGACGATCTCGACGACCGCCCGCACCGTCGGTGAGCTCCTCACCTACCTCGGCCCGCGCGCCGAGGGGGCCGTGACCGAGGTGTCCCGCACGCAGGCGCTCGGTCGCGACCCCGTCCGGGTGTCGACGCTGAAGACCGTGCACGTCGCCGTGGACGGCGCGGTGATGCCCATCACGACGGCGGAGCCGACGGTGCGCGGCGTCCTCGCGACGGCCGGCATCGTGCTGGCGGAGGGCGACGGGACGTCGGCTCCGCTCGACGCGGCCGCGGTGGACGGCATGCTCGTCCTCGTGAGCCGGGCGGCCGCGTCGGCGACGACGGTCACCGAGGTGCTGCCCTTCGCGACGGAGGAGACCGAGGACCCGAACCTGCCGAAGGGCCACCGGGTCGTGGTCCAGTCCGGTCGCGTGGGCGAGGCGACCACGACGTACGCCGTCCAGACGCTCGGCGGCGCCGAGGTGTCGCGCACGGTCCTCACGCGCACGGTCACGACGGAGCCGCGAAACGAGATCATCAAGGTCGGGACGATGGACGTCTCGGTCTCGGTCGACCCGGGCTCGGCGCGGGCCATCGGCCGGTCCCTGGCCGCCCAGCGGGGCTGGGGCGACGACCAGTTCGTCTGCCTCGACAAGCTCTGGACCAAGGAGAGCAACTGGCGCGTCGACGCCGACAACCCGAGCTCGAGCGCGTACGGGATCCCGCAGGCGCTGCCCGGGTCGAAGATGTCGAGCGCCGGGGACGACTGGCGCACCAACCCGGCGACCCAGATCACGTGGGGCCTCGGCTACATCGAGGGCCGGTACGGCACGCCGTGCTCGGCGTGGTCCCACTCGGTGGCCAAGGGCTGGTACTGACGCCGGCGCAGGCCCGCGGTCCGCGGTGCCACGTCTCGGGCAGCTCGAGGGCGCCAGCGGCTAGCGCTCGAGCATCTCCAGGTAGTGCGGGTTCTGCATGATCCCCAGCACGTTGCCGAACGGGTCGACCACGGACGCCGTGACGAAGCCCGTGCCCTCCCCGCGCTCGACGACGCCCTCGTACTCGGTCGCGCCGAGCGCGAGCAGCCGGGCGAGAGCGTCGCGCACGTCGTCGACGTGCCAGTTCACGATCACGCCGCCGGGCGCCTCCGGCTGCGGGTGCGGCGACCACGAGCGGGCGATGATCCCGAGCTCGTCCTGCCGGTCGCCGACGCGGAACTCCACGTACCCGCCCGGCACCACGTAGTAGGGCTCGATCCCGAGCACGTCCGCGTACCACGCGGAGGCGGCCTCCAGGTCGTCGGCCCACAGGTTCAGCGTCGCCATCCCACGCAGCATGATCGTCTCCCTCGTCGTCGCGCCGGGCTCACTCCCGGCGACCGCGGTCGTCGATCCCGGCGGGACCGACACGACGACAGTAGGACCGCATGCGGAACGTACGGTTCCGCATGGTCGGGCAGGATGGGACTCGTGCTCGACACCTCCGTGCGACTCCTGCGCCTCCTGGCGCTCCTCCCCACGCGACCGACGTGGTCCGGTCCGGAGCTGGCGGAACGGCTCGGCGTCACCACCCGCACCGTCCGCAACGACGTGGAGCGCCTGCGGATCCTCGGGTACGAGGTCCGGTCCGCGCCGGGGACCGCGGGCGGCTACCGGCTCGGGTCGGGGGCCGCGCTGCCGCCGCTCCTGCTCGACGACGAGGAGGCGGCCGTCGTCGCGGTGTCGCTGCGGGCCGCCGCCACGGGGTCGATCACGGGGGTCGAGGACGCCGCCCGCCGCGCGCTCGTCAAGCTCGACACCGTGCTGCCCGCCCGGTTGCGCGCCCGGGCGGACGCCATGCGCGCCGCGGTCGCGAGCGCGCCGGTGGGCGGTCCCGCGGTCGACGCGCGGTTGCTCGCCGACGTCGCGGCGGCCGTCGCCGCGCGAACGGGCCTGCGGCTCGACTACCGGGCGCACGACGGCACGGCGACGCGGCGCGCGGTCGAGCCGTACCGGCTCGTCCACGTCGGTCGGCGGTGGTACCTGCTGGCGTTCGACCTCGACCGGGACGACTGGCGGACGTTCCGCGTCGACCGGTTGAGCCTGCGCACCCCGGGTGGTCCGCACTTCGTGCCGCGCCCCGTGCCGGGTGGCGACGCGGTCGCCCACGTGGTCCGCGGAGTGGGGTCGATCGCGTGGGCGCACCCGGCGCGCGTGCGCCTGCACGCGCCGGCGGGCGTCGTGGCGGACCGGGTCGCACCGGGAACGGGGGTGCTCGTCGACGACGGCCCGGACGCGTGCGTGCTCGAGACCGGGGGGACGTCGCTCGCCCAGCTCGCGGGGTTCCTGCTGGGCCTCGACGTCGACCTCACGGTCCTCGACCCGCCCGAGCTCGTGGAGACGCTGGCGCGGGTCGGCGTCCGAGCCTCCCGATCGGTGGGTACGGACACCGGGCGTCCGGGACCGGGGTCGGCGAAGGGCAGCCCCACGAGTGACGCCGACGGTGACGCCGGGTGAGGACCGCGTGGAGGCGCGCACGACATAGGCGCCGAAATGCGGACAGAACCTCCCAGCGTAGCGGCCTGGGGGTTGGACTTCGATAACGGATCGGTTACGGTCGAACGTCGCTCGCGCGTGAACGGCACGCTGCCACGGTCCCTCCGGACCGCGGGAGACGTGCCCGGACCTCGCGGGCGGTGCGCCGTCGTCGGGCCCTGGGGAAGGGGCGCCGGGGTGGCGCCGGCAGCCGGATCGGCCGCTCGAGACCCGCGGACGCACGTGTGCGCCCGCCGCGGAGGACCCACGTCCGCCGCGGGCCGCGGGTGGTGCCCACGCGCCGTCGAGCACCCGTGCCCGGGACCCCCGACGACTGGACCCGAGTGAAGAACCCCTTCCACCGGACCGCTGACGCGGCCGGCGCCCCCGAGAGCGCCGACACCACCTCCCTGACCTTCGAGACCCCCGACGGCCCCGCGGAGAGCTCCCAGAGCCCCGCGACCACGGCCGCCCGCCGTCGCCGCTGGCCCCTCGTGGCCGGCGCCACCGCCGTCGTCCTCCTCGCGACCGGCGCCGTCGCCTACGGCAACGCGCGCAAGACCGTCGAGCTCGACGTGGACGGCAAGATCACCACCGTCACGACCTTCGCCGGGTCCGTCGAGGGCCTGCTCGCCGAGCAGGACGTCGCCGTGGGCGACCGCGACCTCGTCGTCCCCGACGTCGACTCGGCCCTGCGCGGCGGCGGCGACGTCGTCGTGCGCTACGGGCGCGAGGTGCCCGTCCAGGTCGACGGCTCCCAGTCCTCCGTCTGGCTGACCGCGCTCGACGCGGACGAGGCCCTGACGACCCTCGCCTCGCGCGGCAGCGACGTGCGCCTCGTGGCGTCGCGCTCCGGCGAGCGCGCGTCCCTCCCGATCCGCCTCGACGTGGACGGCCCCGTGAACGTCGTCGCGGACGGCGAGACGAAGGTCGCGCCCGACGGCAGCATCGGCATCGACGCGATCCTCGACCAGCAGGGCGTCCAGCTCGGCGAGCTCGACCGCGTCCACGTGGAGAAGTCGGACCAGATCGCCGCGGCCCAGGCTGACGCCGCGGCCGAGACGGCACCCGCCGCGGACGCCGACGCCACCGCCGCCGCGACCGAGGACGCCGAGGCCGCGGCCGACGCCGCGCCGGTCTCGCTCGTCGTGCAGCGCGTGAAGGTCGAGGAGGTGCCCACCACGACAGCCGTCCCGTTCGAGACGGTCACCGAGGAGGACGCCGACCGCTTCAAGGACCTCGACCCGGTCGTGAAGCAGGAGGGCGCCGAGGGCGTCCACACGACCGTGCACCGCATCACGACGGTCGACGGCGCCGAGGAGTCCCGCGAGCTCGTCTCCGAGGGCGTCACCACGCCCCCGGTCAACAAGATCCTCGTGCAGGGCACCAAGGAGCGCCCCAAGCCGCAGCCGAAGGTCGAGACGCAGCAGCGCTCGTCGTCCTCCTCGTCGTCGGGCGGCTCGTCCGCGCCGGCCGCCGACCTCGGCTCCGCCCCCGGCGGCGTCTGGGGTGCGCTCGCGCAGTGCGAGTCCGGTGGCAACCCCGCGACGAACACGGGCAACGGCTACTACGGCCTCTACCAGTTCTCGCTCTCGACGTGGCGGGCGATGGGCGGCTCC
>JAQSXO010000210.1 GCA_029256625.1 Cellulosimicrobium sp.
CGTCCTACTCGTCGGCCCCGGCCGCCGAGGCCACGGGCACGCTCGCGTCGGACGAGGCGCTCGCCGCGCTCCGCGAGAAGCTCACCGGCAACTGATCTCGTGACGTTCCGCCACCCGGCGGAACCGTCGTAGGTCGCACGAAGGCCCGCCACCCCTCGGGGTGGCGGGCCTTCGCCGTGCTCGCCGGGCGTGGACCGTGCCGAACAGGTGGTCCTGGTGCGTCAGCAATCCCGGACGAGCCGGAACCACCTGTTCGGCAGTCCGGGATCGCCTGGTGGCGGTCCGGCGGTTCCGGCCGTCCGGCCGTCCGGCCGTCCGGCCGTCGTGTCGTCAGGCCGTCGCGCTCGCCGTCGCCGGCTCGGTGGCAGGGTCGGCGTCCGACGGTGTGGCCGAGTCGGCGAACTGCGTCCGGTAGAGCGCGGCGTACCGGCCGTCGCGGGCGAGCAGCTCGGTGTGCGTGCCCGTCTCGACGACGCGGCCGGCGTCGAGGACGACGATGAGGTCCGCCTCGCGGACGGTCGAGAGCCGGTGGGCGATCACGAGCGACGTGCGACCGCGCAGCGCCTCGGCGAGGGCCGCCTGGACCGCCGCCTCGGAGCCGGAGTCGAGGTGCGCCGTCGCCTCGTCGAGGACGACGAGGTGCGGCGCCTTGAGGAAGACGCGCGCGATGGCCAGGCGCTGGCGCTCCCCGCCGGACATCCGGTAGCCGCGGTCGCCCACCACGGTGTCCATCCCCGACGGCAGCGCCGCGACGACGTCCCACACGTGCGCGCGCCGCAGCGCGGCCTCGAGCTCGGCGTCGGTCGCGTCGGGCTTGGCGTACCGGAGGTTCTCCGCGATGGAGTCGTGGAAGAGGTGGGCCTCCTGCGTGACCACGCCGACGGCGTCGTGCAGGCTCTCCTGCGTGACCTCGCGCAGGTCTCGACCCGCGATCCGCACGTGGCCCGAGCTCGGGTCGTACATGCGCGTGACGAGCTGGGAGACCGTCGTCTTGCCCGCCCCTGACGAGCCGACGAGCGCGACCATCGCTCCGGCGGGGACCGAGAACGAGACGTCGCGCAGCGTGTCGGTGGTGGGGTCCGCCCCCTCGACCGCGACCGACTCGAGCGAGGCGAGGGAGACCTCGGCGGCGCTGGGGTAGCGGAAGGTCACGCCGTCGAGCTCGAGGCTCGCGCCGTCCCGCTCGACGTCCTCGGCGAGGCCGTCGGCGTCGGGCGCGTCGGTGACGGTCGGCTCGAGGTCGAGCACCTCGAGCACGCGCTCGAAGCTCACGAGCGCGGTCATGACGTCCACCTGGACGTTGGACATGGCGGTGAGCGGGCCGTAGAGGCGCCCGAGGTAGGCGGTGAGCGCGACGACGGTGCCGACCGTCAGGCTCCCGGAGATCGCCATGACGCCGCCGAGCCCGTAGACGATCGCGACGGCGACGGAGGCGACGACGGTGAGGCCGACGCGGAAGACCGTGCCGTACATGGCCTGCTTCACGCCGATGTCGCGGACGCGGCGGGCCTGGGAGGCGAACCGGGAGGACTCGCGCGCCGGGTCGCCGAAGACCTTGACGAGGTGGGCGCCTGCGACGTTGAAGCGTTCGTTCATGGTCTGCGCCGCCTCGGCGTTGAGCTCGTAGCTCTCGCGCGTGATCGCGGCGAGGCGCTTGCCGACCCAGCGGGCCGGGAGCACGAACGCGGGCAGCAGGGTCAGGGCGAGCAGCGTGAGCTGCCAGGACATGGAGAGCATCGCGGCGAGGACGAACACCACGGTGAGGAGGTTCGAGAAGACGTTCGAGAGCGTCGACGTGAACGCCTGCTGTGCGCCCAGGACGTCGCCGTTGAGGCGCTGGACGAGCGCACCGGTCCGGGTGCGGCTGAAGAACGCGAGGGGCATGCGCTGCACGTGGTCGAACACGGCCGTGCGCAGGTCGACGATGAGGCCCTCGCCGATGCGCGAGGAGAACCAGCGCTGGGCGACGCCGAGAACGCCGGAGAGCACCGCGAGCCCCGCGGCGACGAGCGAGAGCGCGATGACGACGCCGGTGTCGCCCGCCGTGATGCCGTCGTCGATGATCCGCTGGAAGAGCAGGGGGGTGACGGCGCCCGCCGCGGCGTCGATCGAGATGAGCACGAGGAAGGCCGCGAGCTGGCGCCGGTAGGGCCGGGCGAACGTGAGGACGCGTCGGATCGTGCCGCGGTGCAGCCGACGGGACGCGACGGAGGAGTCCTGGCGGAACGAGCGCATGCCGCGCCCGCCGCCGGAGCCGGGCGGCGGACGCGGTCTCGTGGACCGCTGGCGCGGGAAGCGATAGTGAGCCTACCTCACTATGAGTGCGTATCACAAGTCGGCCCGCCCCGGGTACGCTCGGCCTCGTGACGAGCGATGCGACACCGCGTGCCGCGACCGGCGTGCGCCCGACCGGCACGGCCTCGGCGACCGACGAGGCGGGGGAGTTCCTCGCACTCCTCCACGGTGCGCTGCGCACCGTGCGCCGCGAGGCGAGCGAACGGCTCGAGCCCGCGGGGACGACCCCCGGCCAGTTCCGCATGCTGCGCTTCCTCGCACGGTGCGACGAGCCCTGCCGCCTGGGTGCCGTGGCGTCCGCGCTGGATGTCGCGCCGCGCTCGGTGACGTCCAAGGTGGACGACGCGGAGCAGGCGGGGCTCGTCCGGCGCACCCCCGACCCGCACGACCGGCGGGCGACCCTCGTCGAGCTCACGCCGCGCGGGCGCGACGTCGTCGAGCAGGTCGGCGCGGAGCGGTCGTCGAGCGCCGGGACGATGCTCGCCCGTCTCGACGCCGCCGAGCGCGCCGAGCTCCTCCGGCTCCTGCGCGCGGTCGCGGGGGAGCGGGACGTCGACCCGGGGCCTCCGGAGGCGGGCGCCGGCGCGCGCGCGAGCGGGCCGGGCACCCGTCGCTGAGCGGTCACGGCGAACCGGCGTCCTCGGCGAGGCCGCGCTCCGGCTGGCAGGATGGGGCGCATGTTTCGCATCGGCCTGACCGGAGGAATCGCGGCGGGGAAGTCCGTCGCGCTCGCACGCTTCGCGGAGCTCGGCGCCGTGGTCGTGGACTACGACCGTCTCGCGCGCGACGCCGTCGCGCCCGGGACGGTGGGCCTCGACGAGGTCGTCGAGGTGTTCGGGCCGGGCGTCCTCGACGGTGACGGCGCGCTCGACCGGGCCGCGCTGGGGAGCGTCGTGTTCGGCGACGACGAGGCGCGCGAGCGGCTCAACGCGATCGTCCACCCCGAGGTGCGCCGGCTCGCGGCCGAGCGCGACGCCGCCGCGGGGGCGGCCGACCCCCGGGCCGTCGTCGTGCACGACATCCCGCTCCTCGTCGAGACCGGGGACCCGGCGCGGTTCCACTGCGTCGTCGTCGTGCACACACCCGAGGACGTGCGGGTCAGCCGGCTCGTCGAGGGGCGCGGCCTGACCGCGGACGAGGCGCGGGCGCGCCTCGCCGCGCAGGCCGACGACGCGTCGCGCCTCGCCGCCGCGGACGTCACGCTCGACGGCGCCGGGTCGCCCGAGGCGCTGCGCGCGCAGGTCGACGAGCTCTGGGTGCGGGTGCGGGCCGAGGTCGACGCGGAGGTCCAGGCCGAGATCGAGGAGCACGAGGCGTGACCGTCGTCGTCAGCGGGTTCGAGCCGTTCGACGGCGCGGGCGCCAACCCGTCGTGGGAGGCGGCTGCGCGGCTCGCCGAGCGGGGGCAGCAGCTCGTGGGGGACCGGGTGGTGGCCGTGCGGCTCCCCGTGACGTTCGGCGGCGCCTGGGAGGCGCTCGACGCCGCGATCCGCGCGCACGACCCGGACGTCGTCGTCGCCCTCGGGCTGGCGGGCGGGGCGACCCGCGTGCGCCTCGAGCGGGTCGCGGTCAACGTGCGGGACGCCCGGATCCCCGACAACGCGGGAGCGCAGCCCGTCGACGTCCCCGTGGTCGACGGCGCGCCCGTCGGGTACTGGTCGACGCTCCCGCTCAAGGCGTCGCTCGCCGCGATCCGGGCGGCGGACGTCCCGGTCGAGGTGTCGAGCACGGCCGGGACGTACGTGTGCAACGACGTCTTCTACGCCCTCATGCACCACTGGGGTGCCGAACCCGGCCGACGGGCCGGGTTCGTCCACGTGCCGCAGGCCGACGTGGTGCCGGTCGAGGACCAGGTGGCCGCCGTCGCCGCCGTCGTGCGGAACGCGCTCGTCGGCACCCCCGAGCCGGTCCTCGCCGGCGGCTCCGAGAGCTGAGCCGACCGCAGGACGCGGGAGGGCCCGGCAGGTCTCGCCTGCCGGGCCCTGCGTGCGTGCGACGCTCGAGCGTCAGCTCGTCGCGCGCCGACGCGCCACGACGAGGATCGTCGCGCCACCGGCGAGCAGCAGCGCGGCGACCACGGCCAGGACGACGACGGACGCCCCGGTCGTCGCGAGGCCGCCCTCGGGCGTGTCGTCGCCCGGCTCGGCGGACACGGGGGACGGCTCGGGGCTCGGCGTCGTCGAGGTCTCGGCGGCCGGCGTCGACTCCGGCGACGGCTCGCCCGGCTCCCCGGTGGCGGGGGTCTCCTCGGACGTCGGCGGGGTGGTCGCGCCCTCGCCGGGGTGGGGGCCCTCGGGCGACGGCGCGGGCTCGGGCTCCTCGACGAGCGGGGTGGACTCGCAGGAGCCGGCGAACGGGTAGTTGTGGTGCTCGATCCCGGCACCCCCGGTGTAGGAGACGGCGCCGTTCGACAGGATGCGCCCGTTGGTCGAGGTCGCGACGGTGAGGGTCGCGTCCGTGCGCGGGACGACGATGGTCCCGGGGAACTGGTCGTTCGTGCCGAGGGTCACCTGCGTCGCGTCCGGGAAGCTCCACAGGAAGTGCGCCGACAGGTGCTGGGCGGCCTGGTAGACGCGCACGCCCCCGTACTCGACGTGCTGGAGCCGCGGCACGTCGACGGAGGTGCCGGTGACGGTGAGGAGCACCGGACCGCTCCCGGTGACGTACAGCGTCGTCAGGGTGGAGGCCTGGGCGGCCGTGAGCGTGTACCGCGCGCCCGCCTCGACCGTCAGGACGCCGTCGCGGGGCGTGGCGGCGACGGCACCGTCGGCGGCGTGGGCCGCCATGCCCGTCACGAGCCCGGGGAGCGCGGTGTAGGGGCGCAGCGCGGCCTCGCGGCCGACGCCCTGCGTGACGGTTCCCGGACGGTTCGGGGCGTTGCGGCTCTCGGTGCTCGGGGTCGCGCCGGTGATCTCGCCGCCGACGACGACGTTGCCGCCGCTCGACGCGTGGAAGCCCACCTGGGTGTTCGTCGCGGTCGCGAGGTCGCCGCCGACGACGAGCATGTCGGTCCCGCCGGCCGGGGTGATGGCCGAGCCGCCGCCCCCCGCGGTCCCGACGTCGAGGCTCCCGGCCCCGGAGAGGTCGGCGTCCCCGCCCACGACGACACGGCCCTCGAGCTCGGTCGCCGTCGTGACGGTGAGCCCGCCCCCTGCCCAGATGCCGACGCCCGCGTCCTCCACGGCGGTCAGCTCGTACACGCCGACCGGTCGCGTGGACGGGTTCGCGGTGCAGACGTCGTCGGCGGTGAGCGTCGGCGCGGCAGCCGGCGGGGCGGCGGTCGCGGGCGCGGCGAGGCCGACGGTCGTCAGGGCGAGCGCGGTGAGCGCGAGCAGGGGGATTCCGCGAGGGCGCGCGGGGTGAAGGCGCATGGTGTCGGCTCCAGATCGTGGTTTCGCTAGCGGCGCTGACTTACTGCGGACGGACTCCGTCGCCCGTCGTCCGTGCTGTCGTGCTGCTCCACGGGCGTCGGGGAGCGCGGCAGGGTCGAGGCGACCCTAGGGGTTCCGAATGACACCTTCCAAATTACGTCGGGGTGATTTCCGTGCACGGCTCCGAGGAGGCTCGTCGACCGCGCGCGGAAGGGTCCGTGTGGGTGGCTCGACGTACCGTGGAGTCATGCGTCCCGTGACCGATCTCCAGCGTGCGACCACCCCGTTCGAGGTCATCTCCGAGTACCAGCCGTCCGGCGACCAGCCGACGGCGATCGCGGACCTCTCGCAGCGCATCCGCGCGGGGGAGAAGGACGTCGTGCTCCTCGGCGCGACCGGGACGGGCAAGTCCGCCACGACCGCGTGGCTCATCGAGGAGCTCCAGCGCCCGACGCTGGTCATGGCGCCCAACAAGACCCTCGCGGCGCAGCTCGCGACGGAGTTCCGGGAGCTGCTGCCCAACAACGCGGTCGAGTACTTCGTCTCGTACTACGACTACTACCAGCCCGAGGCGTACATCGCGCAGACGGACACCTACATCGAGAAGGACTCGTCGATCAACGACGAGGTGGAGCGACTGCGGCACTCCGCGACCAGCTCGCTGCTCACCCGTCGGGACGTCGTCGTGGTCGCCTCCGTGTCCTGCATCTACGGCCTCGGTACGCCGCAGGAGTACGTCGACCGCATGGTCCGGCTCGACGTCGGCATGCAGGTCGAGCGCGACGACCTGCTGCGGCAGTTCGTGACCATGCAGTACACGCGCAACGACATGGCGTTCACGCGCGGCACGTTCCGCGTGCGGGGCGACACGGTCGAGATCATCCCGGTGTACGAGGAGCTCGCGGTCCGCATCGAGTTCTTCGGCGACGAGATCGAGAGCATCCAGACCCTGCACCCCCTCACGGGGGACGTGATCCGGTCCGAGCCGAGCATCCACGTGTTCCCCGCGACGCACTACGTCGCGGGGCCGGAGCGCATGGAGCGCGCGATCTCCTCGATCGAGGCCGAGCTCGCCGAGCGGCTCGACGAGCTCGAGCGGCAGAACAAGCTGCTCGAGGCACAGCGGCTGCGCATGCGCACCACGTACGACATCGAGATGATGCGCCAGATCGGTACTGCGTCCGGGATCGAGAACTACTCGCGGCACATCGACGGCCGCGAGGCGGGATCGGCGCCGAACACGCTGCTCGACTACTTCCCGGAGGACTTCCTCCTCGTCATCGACGAGTCGCACGTGACCGTGCCGCAGATCGGCGCGATGTTCGAGGGCGACATGTCGCGCAAGCGCAGCCTCGTCGACCACGGGTTCCGCCTGCCGAGCGCGATGGACAACCGGCCCCTGCGCTGGGAGGAGTTCGTCGAGCGGATCGGCCAGACCGTGTACCTGTCGGCGACCCCCGGCGACTACGAGCTCTCGATGGCGGACGGCGTCGTCGAGCAGATCATCCGCCCGACTGGCCTCGTCGACCCGGAGGTGCTCGTCAAGCCCACCACGGGGCAGATCGACGACCTGCTGCACGAGATCCGCGAGCGGGTCGAGCGGAACGAGCGCGTGCTCGTCACGACCCTCACCAAGAAGATGGCGGAGGACCTCACCGACTACCTGCTCGAGAAGGACGTGCGGGTCCGCTACCTGCACTCGGAGGTCGACACGCTGCGGCGCGTCGAGCTGCTGCGCGAGCTGCGCCTCGGCGAGTACGACGTCCTCGTCGGGATCAACCTCCTGCGCGAGGGTCTCGACCTGCCCGAGGTGTCGCTCGTCGCGATCCTCGACGCGGACAAGGAGGGCTTCCTGCGGTCCCCCAAGTCCCTCATCCAGACGATCGGTCGTGCGGCCCGCAACGTCTCGGGCCAGGTGCACATGTACGCGGACAAGATCACGCCGGCGATGGCCGCGGCGATCGAGGAGACCGAGCGCCGTCGCGAGCGGCAGATCGCGTACAACACGGAGCACGGGGTCGACCCGACCCCGCTGCGCAAGCGGATCTCCGACGTGACGGACATGCTCGCGCGCGAGGACGTCGACACGGCCGAGCTGCTGGCGGGCGGGTACCGGCAGCCGGGCAAGGGCGCGAAGGGCAAGGCTCCGGTGCCGGGAGCGCCCAAGGAGGGCGCGTCGTCGGGCAACCGGCTCGCGGGCGCCGCGGCGAGCGACCTGGCCCAGCTCATCCAGGAGCTCAGCGACCAGATGCACGCGGCCGCGGGCGAGCTGCAGTTCGAGCTCGCCGCCCGGCTGCGGGACGAGATCTCGGGACTCAAGAAGGAGCTGCGGCAGATGCAGGCCGCGACCGCCTGAGCGGCGTCCATCGGGCTCCAGGCGCGCCGCTCACCGGCGACCGAGGAACAGTCCACGGTGGCGTGGTGTTGTCACGTCAGGAGGAGCCATGGCCTATGCTGGCTCCTCAGCGAGGGGGAGTATTCCCACACGGTGATGTCGTCATCACGGCCGGCGCAGTCGTCGGCCCGGTGTCACCGGTCCCGCAACCACCAGCCCGCGTCCCGTGCGGGTGCGCGTGGCGGTGCGTGGCGGAAGAGACCTTCGGTACTCAGTGCTACGTACCGGAGGT
>JAQSXO010000211.1 GCA_029256625.1 Cellulosimicrobium sp.
TGAAGGCCTGGAAGGTCGGCCAGTCCCTCACCGCGTTCCTCCAGGCCAGCCGCCTCGCCGACCTGTCCGACGCCGCCGCGAGCGCGTCGGTCTTCGCGCGCGGCATGGTCCTCGACGACGCGATGGGGTTCCTGGGCGGGCTCGGGACGGCGGGCCGGCTCGTGGGCGGCGTCGGCGGCCTGTTCGGCGTCATCGGCGGCGTCAACCAGATGTTCAACACCGAGTACGACGGCGTCCGGGGCGGCGTCGACCGCGTCATGGGCGGCTTGTCGGTCGTGGGCGGCGCGGGGACGATGCTCATGATGGCGGGCATGCTCACCAACCCCGTGGGCATCGGGATCGTGGTGGGCGCGGGCGTCGTCGCAGGCGCCTGGGCGCTGGGGAACCTGGTCGTCGACAACTGGGACGCGATCTCCGGGTTCGCCACCAACCCCGGCCCGTACCTCGCCGACGGGTGGAACAACGTGACCGACTTCGCGGGCGACGCGGTCGATACGATCGGGGACGTCGCGTCCGACGTCGGGGACGCGATCGGTGACGGTCTCTCCGCCGCCGGTGACTTCGTCGGAGGGCTCTTCTCGTGACCCAGCAGACCATGCGGTGGTCCGCGTCGGACATCGCCGCGGCCGAGAGCGCGCTGGAACGGGCCGTCGCGGGCGAGGTCACGCACGTCGTCACGCTCACCGACGAGGAGATCGTCATCCTCGACGGCCTCCAGAACCCCCAGCTCGTGGCGGTCCCGTGGCTCGACGCGCAGGAGGGCGCCGACCGCGGGCTCGTGGGCCGCGTCGCGCTCCGCTCGCTCCTCGCCCGCGGCATGGTCGTGCCGAGCGAGGACGCGGCCGAGCCCGTGGACGGACGGCCGGCCGTCGGCATCGAGGCCGTCCCGGAGATCACGGGTCCGCTCGTCCTGCGCCGCACGGCGAGCGCGATCCTGTCCGTCGAGCGCACGACGTCGCTCGGCCGGCACTGGGTGTACGTCTACCTCCACGAGGACGACCGCGTGCTCGAGGAGGAGGTCGCCCCGAGCGGCCACCACGCGTTCAGCGTCTACCCGCTGTCCGAGCTCGCGGGCCGGCTCGCGGTCTTCGTCGACCCGGCCTCCCACGCCCTGCTCGACGGTCGCTCCCAGACGTTCACGCCCGACGACTTCGCCGCCCGGGCGTCGAGCCTGCCGGAGCTCGCGGGAGCGCTGGCCGTGACGACGCTCGGCGCGGTGCACGCGGGATCCGACGTCCTGGAGCAGGTGAGCGTCTACGCGACCCCCGACGGCGTGTACACGGTCCGGGGCGGCGAGCACGGGCCCGACGGCGCACCGACCTCGCTCACGCTCTCCGAGGTCGGGGCGGCCACGGTCCGCCGTCTCCCGCTCGAGCTGCTCGGCCGATGAACGGGCCGATGACGGGGCCCGCGACCGGGGCGCGCGCGACGCGCAAGGTCCGCCACCACGCGGAGCGGTCGGGCCTCGGCACGGTCCGGCACGTGTCGGCGGCGACGCCGAACGCCCCGGCGTGGGCGGTCACGGTGGTCGTGGTGCTCGTGTTCTCCGTCGGGCCGGCGTTCGTGGGGAACGCGGGCCCCGCCGCGATCGGCTACCTCCTGCCGTCGTTCGCGGCGATCACCGCCGTGATCCTCTGGTTCCTCGGGTCCGAGAAGCTGGTCGTGCTCGACCACGGGATCCTCGTCGGCTCGTTCGCCCCGTTCCTGCGCCCGGCCGTGGTGCCGTTCACGGCCCTCGACGTCCGCACCGTGCGCGCGGCCGTCGCGAGCCCGCGGACGCTCGGCCTGCTGCTCACCGACCGCGGCGTGTCGACGGCGTCGCGCACCGTGCTCTGGTCGCGCCGCGCCGTGACCTTCGTGGGGGTCACGCCGAGCCAGCTCCGGCAGGCTCGCGCTCGGGGGCTGCACGTCGACCTCGCGACGGCGACCGCCGTCGACCTCTGGGTCTTCTCGGCCCGCGACGCGCGTCGCCAGGAGCAGGTCGTCCGCGCGCTGGGCGACGCCGCGCGCGCGGCCGGAGTGCCGGGCGCGGAGCAGGTCGAGGCGCTCGCCCTGCCCGCGCAGCCCGTGCAGGTGTCGCCGCAGGGCGCGGACCGTCTCGCGGTCCCGGAGCGGCTGCGCAGCGCCCGGGCGCGGCACCCGCAGACGACGCGCTGAGCGTCGGCGCCCGCGTCAGGCCGGGGTGGGCCCGAACGCGGCGGCGACGAGCGCCGTCGGACCGTCGTCCGCGGGGGTCGCGGCGCCGAGGGCCGCGACCTGGAGCACCATCCACGGGCTGAACGCCCAGGGCGTGGCGGCGACGGCGAGCGCGACGTCGCGGGGGTCCGCCCAGGCGGTCTCCATCACCTCGTCGGGGTTCGGCTCGACCGTGCCCGCGGCGCGCGCCGCGTAGACGGGGCAGATCTCGTTCTCGACGACGCCGGAGGCGTCGACGGCGCGGTAGCGGAACCCGGGGACCGCGACCTCGAGGTCGGCGATCTCGAGCCCGAGCTCGTGCCGCGCGTGGCGGACGATCGACTCCTCGGTGGTCTCGGTCCAGCGCGGGTGGCCGCAGAACGAGTTGGTCCACACCCCCGGCCACGTGCGCTTGGCGAGGGCGCGCCGCGTGAGCAGGAGACGGCCCGCGTCGTCGAGCACGTAGCAGGAGAAGGCGAGGTGGAGGGGCGTCTCGGTCGTGTGGACCGCGGCGCGCTCGAAGGTGCCGGTCCGACGACCCTGGTCGTCGACGGTGACGACGTGGTCGGCGGCGACGGGGACGTGCGAGGTCATGCGGCCACTCTCGCACACGCCGGTCCGGGACGGGGAAACGCTGTCAGCAGTCCGCGGCACGCCCGTGGCGGGGCCCGGGAGGAGGCCCCGGCGCCGGCCCTGCCGTGAGGGGAGTCACCCCGACGGCTCGACGAACCGTCTTGCCGAGGCCACCCCGGAGTGAATTAAGGTGAGGGTAACCTCACTCGCAGACGACCGACCGGGCACGCGCCCCCGAGCAGATCCGAGCACCATGACCTCGCCCGCGACCGCCGACGCGCCGGCCGACGTCCCCGGCGGGACCCCCCGGCCCGCGACGGACCGCGACGACCGCCCGGCCGGGGTCGCCCGCACCAACGCGGGGCGCAGCCTCGGGCTCGTCGTCGCCGTCGTGGTCCTCGTGCTCGCGATCGTGCTCAGCCTCGTCATCGGCTCCAAGCCGGTCCCGCTCGGCACCGTCTGGGACGCGCTCACCGGGTACGACGGCTCGGGCGACCACGTGATCATCCGCGACCTGCGGCTGCCGCGCACGGTCGTCGGCCTCCTGGTCGGCGCCGCGCTCGGGGTCTCGGGCGGGCTCATCCAGGCCATGACGCGCAACCCGCTCGCGGACCCCGGCATCCTCGGCGTCAACGCCGGGGCCGCGTTCGCGGTCGTGCTCGCGGTCGCGTTCCTCGGGTTCACCGACATCCAGTCCTTCATCTGGTTCGCGTTCGCCGGGGCGGTGGTCGCGACCGTGGCGGTCTACGCCATCGGCTCGCAGGGGCGCGGGGGAGCGACGCCGGTGCGCCTGACCCTCGCGGGCGTCGCGCTGGGCGCCGTCCTGAGCGGCATCTCCCAGGGCATCACGCTGCTCGACCCGGCGGCGTTCGACCGCATGCGCTTCTGGGGCGCCGGCTCGCTGGCCGGCCGCACGATGGAGATGGCCGGCACGATCGCGCCGTTCGTCGTGGTCGGGCTCGTCCTCGCGCTCGTCGTCGCCCGCCCGCTCAACACCATCGCGCTCGGAGACGACCTCGCGAGCTCGCTCGGCGCCCACGTCGGGCGCACGCGCATCCTCGTCGGAGTCGCGGTGATGCTCCTGTGCGGCGCCGCGACGGCGGCCGCCGGCCCGATCGCGTTCGTCGGGCTCATGGTGCCGCACGTCGCGCGCTGGACGGTCGGGCCCGACCAGCGCTGGATCCTGCCGTACTCGGCCGTGCTCGCACCGGTCCTGCTCCTCGTGTCCGACGTCGTCGGCCGCGTCGTCGTCATGCCGGGCGAGCTCCAGGTCGGGATCGTCACCGCGTTCGTCGGAGCCCCCGTCCTCATCGCGCTCGTGCGCCGCTCGAAGGCGAGCGGGCTGTGAGCGCCCCGGTCCGGGACGACGCGCCCGTGGGCCCGTCCGTGCGCGGCGGCGGCGCGCACCGCGTCGACTTCGGCCGCCCGACGCGCGTCGTGCGCGGGCTCGGCGGCCGCGTGAGCCTCCGGCTCGACCTGCGCACGCTCGGGGTCTGCGGGGTGCTGCTGCTCGTCGCGCTCGCGATCGGGGTCGTCGCGCTGACCACCGGCGACTACCCGCTCACCGTCCCCCAGGTCCTCCAGGCGCTCGTGGGCGCGGCCGACGGACCCGTCCACATGGTCGTCGTGGAGTGGCGGCTGCCGCGCGCGCTCATGGCGCTCGTGCTCGGGGCGGCGCTCGGCGCGAGCGGCGCGATCTTCCAGTCCCTGACGCGCAACCCGCTCGGCAGCCCCGACGTCATCGGGTTCAACACCGGCGCGTACACGGGCGCGCTCGTCGTCATCATGCTGCTCGGCGGCGGGTACGTCGGCGTCGCGGCGGGGGCGCTCGTCGGCGGCATCGTCACCGCGGGGGTCGTGTACGTCCTCGCCTACCGGCGCGGCGTGCAGGGCTTCCGGCTCATCATCGTGGGCATCGCCGTGTCCGCGATGCTCGCGTCCGTCAACCAGTGGCTCATCATCAAGGCGGACCTCGAGACCGCGATGGCGGCCGCCGTCTGGGGCGCGGGGTCCCTCAACGGCATGACCTGGGCGCAGGCGGTGCCCGCGTGCGTGCTCGCGGCGCTCCTCGCGCTGCCGCTCGTGTGGCTCGCACCGCGCATGGGCCTGCTCGAGCTCGGGGACGACGCCGCGGCCGCCCTCGGCCTGCGCAGCGAGCGCGTGCGCCTCGCCCTGGTGGTCGTCGGCGTCGCGCTCACCGCGCTCGTGACCGCGGCGGCCGGGCCCATCGCGTTCGTCGCCCTCGCGGCCCCGCAGCTCGCGCGTCGCCTCACGGGCGCCGCGGGCGTGCGGATCCTTCCCGCCGCCGTCATGGGCGCCGTCCTGCTCGCGGCGAGCGACCTCGTCGCCCAGCGCGCGTTCGCCCCGACCCAGCTTCCCGTGGGCGTCGTGACCGTGAGCGTCGGCGGCGCCTACCTCGTCTGGCTCCTCGTGCGCGAGGCCCGCAAGTGACCACCAACCCGCAGACCGGAAGGACCCCGGTGGCTCTCACGAACCTCGCGGACGCCCCGAGCGACGCCGTCGCCGACGCGTCGGCGGACCCACGCGCGGACCGCGTCCCGCCCGCCGACCGCCTGCACGCCGAGGGGATCACGGTCGGGTACGACGACCGCGTCATCTCCACCGACCTCGACGTGAGCATCCCCGACGGGTCGTTCACGGTGATCGTCGGGCCGAACGCGTGCGGCAAGTCGACGCTGCTGCGCGCGCTGTCGCGACTGCTCAAGCCGTCGCGGGGGCAGGTCGTGCTCGACGGCCGCTCGATCTCGTCGATCCCCGCGAAGGAGGTCGCGCGCCGCCTCGGCCTCCTGCCGCAGACGTCGATCGCGCCCGAGGGGATCACCGTCGCCGACCTCGTGGCGCGCGGGCGCTACCCGCACCAGAAGCTCCTGCGGCAGTGGTCGCGCGAGGACGAGGCCGCGGTGGTCGGCGCGCTCGCCGCGACCGGGACGACCGAGCTCTCGGGCCGCCTCGTCGACGAGCTCTCCGGCGGGCAGCGCCAGCGCGTGTGGGTCGCGATGGTCCTCGCGCAGGAGACCCCCATCCTCCTGCTCGACGAGCCGACGACGTTCCTCGACATCGCGCACCAGATCGAGCTGCTGGAGCTGTGCGCCGACCTCAACCGCGACCGCGGGCACACGCTCGTCGCGGTGCTGCACGACCTCAACCACGCGTGCCGCTACGCGACCCACCTCATCGCCATGAAGGACGGCGCGGTGGTCGCCGAGGGCGCGCCGGCCGACGTCGTGACGGCCGGGCTCGTCGAGGACGTGTTCGGCCTCCCGTGCCGCATCATCGCCGACCCCGTGACGGGCACCCCGCTCGTCGTGCCCGAGGGTCGTCCCCGCCGCGCCTGACCGCGCGGCCCCGTTCCCAGCCGGTCGACCCACCCGCCCGACCGGCCCCCCGCCGTCC
>JAQSXO010000212.1 GCA_029256625.1 Cellulosimicrobium sp.
ACCTTGATCCCGCGGTCGTGCGCCTCGTCGATGAGCGCCTCGAGCTCGGCGTTGGTGCCGAGGTGCGGGTCGATCTGCGTGAAGTCGGTGATCCAGTAGCCGTGGTAGCCCGCCGACGCGTCGGCGCCCGCGCCCTGGACCGGCTGGTTCTTGAACGACGGCGTGAGCCAGATCGCCGTCGTGCCGAGGCCCTCGACGTAGTCGAGGTTCTGCCGCAGACCCGCGATGTCGCCGCCCTGGTAGAAGCCCTTGTTCGTCGGGTCGAACCCGGAGACGAGGGGGTCGTCGCCGAGCCCCGCCGTGTCGTTCGACGGGTCGCCGTTCGCGAACCGGTCGGTCATGACGAAGTAGAAGCGCTCGTCGGACCCGGGCTGGCGCACGGGGGGCACCACGAGGTCGGCGTCCTGCGCCTCGTCGTAGCCGCCGGCGAGCCCGAGCGGCGTGAGCGCGATGCGGTGGGTCGACTCGTCGAACGTGACGCGCACGGTCGCGTCGCCGCCGAGCACGAGGGGCGCGTTGTCCTGGCTGCCCTCGCGCCCGTACGCCTCGTCCCACGCGTCGTCGTAGGCGACCTTGTACTCGTAGGTGCCCGCGGGCACCTCGAAGTCGGCGGACCAGACGCCGGCGGCGTCGGTGGGGGCGAGCTCGGTCGCCGCGCACGCGGGGTCCCAGTCGGCGGGGCAGCCGAGCTCGGACTGGAGGTCGCCCACGAGGGCGAGCGTGCGCTCGTCGGCCCCCGCCGCGGGGGCGGCGAACGCGGCGAGCGTGACGCCCGCCAGGCCGGAGGTGGCGAGCGCGACGGCGGTGACCGACGCCGTCGTGCGGGACCCGCGCGAACGGCGGGCCGGAGGGTCGGATGGGTGGGGCGACGGTGTGCGCGGGACGCGGCGACGTCGCGGCGTGGAGGTCATGAGGACTCCCTCGTCCGGTGGCTGGTGCGGGACCGCAGGCGTGAGCAGGCAGGTGCCGGCAAGGACGCGGACGACGGGACCAGCAGCGGGCGACGTCGACCGCGGCTTTCTCAGCGTACGGCTGAGCCGAACTGTACTGGTTGCAGAAAGTTGCAGCAAGGTTCGGCAAACGACGCGCACGCGCCGTGCCGCGCCGTTGCCCGGACACGACGAACCCGGGGTCGCCCCGCGCAGGACGTCCTGGCGAGGGGCGGCCCCGGGTCCGGGACGTCGCGGTGCTCAGCCCGCGAGATGGCCCCAGCGCGGGGCGAGCTCGGACCACGGCCCGACGGCGGCGACCCGGCCCTCGTCGAGCACGACCACGCGGTCCGCCCGGGCGAGCGCGGCGCGCTTGGACGTCGCGCCGACGACCGTGGTCCCCCGCTCCCGCAGGGACTCCCACAGCTCGATCTCCGTCGCCGCGTCGAGCGCGCTGGAGACGTCGTCGGCCAGCAGGAGCTCGGCGTCGGTCGCGAGCGCCCGCGCCAGGGCGAGCCGCTGGACCTGGCCGCCCGAGAGCCGGACGCCGCGGTGCCCGACGAGCGCCTCGTGCCCGCCCGCCTCGACGACGTCCCGCTCGAGACGCGCGGCCGCGACGGGCCCGTGGACGTCGCGCTCGTGGCCGAGCCGCACGTTGTCCGCAATCGTCCCGGAGAGCACGCGCGGCACCTGCGCGACGTGCGCGACCTGGCCCGGCCGCAGGAAGGTCTGGGCGTCGACGACGTCCGTGCCGTTCCAGCGGATGCGGCCCGTGTGCTCCATGAGGCCCGCGAGCGCCGAGAGCAGGCTCGACTTGCCCGCACCGACCTGCCCGAGCAGCAGGACGAGCTCGCCGCGGCCGACGGACAGGTCGACGTCCTGGACGCCGATCGTGCCGTCGTCGTGCAGCGCGGTCACGCCGTCCAGGTCGATCCGCTCGAGCGGCCGCCGCGGGCCCGGGTCGGGCGTGGGGGCGGCACCGGTGAGGAGGTCGACGCCGGGCGGCAGGTCCATGAGGTCCGTCCCGGCGGCGAACCGGCTCGTCGCGCGCTGCCACGAGCGGGTGCCCGGCGCCTCGGTCACGACGGCGCCCGCGACGACCCCGAACCAGCCGAAGCCGGTCACGGCGTTGGCGACGAGGAGCGCCGTCGCGAGGTCCCACGTCCCGGTGAGCAGCCCGGCCCACGCCGCGACGACGCCGAGCTGGATCATGACGAGCGGGACGCCGTCGAGCGCGGCCTGCACGCGGTGCTCGAAGACGGCGGCGCGCACGCGCCCGGCGTCCACCTCGCGCAGGTGCGCGTGCACCTGGGGCGTGCGGGCGGCGAGCTTCACCGTCCGCGCGGAGTCGAGCGCCGAGACGAGCGCGCGGCCGAACCGGGCGCGCGCGGCCGACGACCGCGTCGCCGACCGCCCGGCGATCGGCCGCCCGAGCGCCGACGCCGCCGCGGACACGACCATGACGGCGAGGAGCACCGCGCCGGCGAGCCACGACCGGCTGAGCAGCGCGGTGACGCCCGCGATGACGAGGCCGTTGACGAAGTCGACCCAGCGGTCGGCGTACCGGACGAACCGGTCGGCGTCCATGGCACGGGCGACGACCTCGCCGGGCGGCGTGGCCGTGAGCCGGTGCTGGCGGGTCTGGCCCGCCATGACCGCCATGCGCACGCGCAGCAGCACCTCGACCCACCAGCGCGGGTAGACGTACAGGGCCCACGCGAGGCACAGGGGCGCGACCACGAGCAGCACCGCGAGCGGCACGAGCTGACGCGCCGGGAAGCCGGAGTCGAGGTCCTGGACCGCCTGGCCCCAGAGGAAGCCGGTGACGGCGCCCTGGGCCGAGACGAGGCTCGTGACGAGGAACAGGACCGCGCCCACGACGCCCCACGCCGGGCGGACGAACAGGGCGTGCGCGACGCCGCGCGCGAGGCTCGGCCCGTCGCCCGGGTCGTCGAGGACCGGCGGCTCGCCGCGCCGTCGGCGTCCGCCGACCGCGTCGGAGGCGCGGGCCGCGGGCGTCTCGCCCTCGGCGCCGTCGTGACCCTCGGCACCCGCGGACGCAGCGGGCACGGCGGCGGGCTCCGGGTCGCCAGGAGAGAGGTCGTCGACGTCGTCGCCGCGCGGGCCGCCGTCCTGCGCGACGCTCGCCACGAGCAGGTCGCGGTAGGGACCGGGGGCGTGGGCGAGCGCGGCGCGCTCACCCTGCTGCACGACCCGGCCGTGGTCGAGGACGGCCAGCAGCCCGGCCCGCTCGATCGTCGTGAGGCGGTGCGCCACGAGCACGCCCGTGCGCCCCGCGAGCAGCCGCTCCGACGCGGCGACGACGCGCGCCTCCGTGAGCGGGTCCATGCGCGCCGTCGCCTCGTCGAGCACGACGACCTGCACGTCGCGCACCAGCAGGCGCGCGAACGCGACGAGCTGCTCCTCCCCCGCCGAGAGCGACGTCCCGCCGGGACCGAGCAGGGTGTCGAGGCCGTCGGGCAGGCCCGCGACCCAGTCGTCGAGCCGCAGCTCGCGCACGGCGGCCTCGACGTCGGAGCGCGGGACGTCCGCGAACAGGGCGACGTTCTCCGCGAGCGTGCCCGCGAGGATCTCGGTGCGCTGCGTGACGACGCCGACCGCCGCGCGCAGCGCCTGGAGGTCGAGGTCGCGCACGTCCACGCCGCCGACGAGGACGGCGCCGCGCGGCGGCTCGACCGCGCGCGAGAGCAGCGACGCGAGGGTCGACTTGCCCGAGCCGGTGCGCCCGACGAGCGCGACCGTCTCCCCCGCGGGCACGTGCAGGTCCACCCCGTCGAGCGCGAACGTGCCCTCGGCGTAGGAGAAGTGCAGGTCGCGCACCTCGATCCCGACCGGCCCGGCGGGCAGCGTGCGCCCGCCCGTCGGCTCGGGCTCGACGGCGAGCATCTGCCGGATGCGCGTGAGCGCGCCCAGGCCCTCCTGGATGTCCGGGAGGTGGTGGACCAGGTTGTCCACCTGCCCGACGAAGAGCGCGGTCACGAGGAACAGGGTGACGAGCCGGTCGACCCCCAGGTCGCCGTCCGCGGCGAGCGCGGCACCCGCCACGGCCACGCCCGCGAGCAGCGAGGCGAGCACGAGACCGGCGCGGCGGAGCATGCGCGCCTCGACGACGAGCACGGCCTCGAACTTCCGGTGCACCCGGGCCGACCGCTCGGCGAGGCGCCGGATCGCGAACGACTGCCCGAGGCTCGTGCGCAGGTCGTCCCGCGCGGCGACGGACTCCTCGAACGCCGCGGCGTGGTCCGTCCACGCCATCTCCTCGATGACCTTGCGGCGCGCGATCTCGCCCAGCATCGGGCGCACGATGAACCACGCGACCGCTCCCAGCACCGGGAAGAGGACCCACGCCGGCCACCAGGTGAGGCCGGCGACGACCCACATCGGGAGCACGCCGACGACGGTGCGGCCCGCGCCCCAGAGCTGGCGGCGGACGAGCGTGCCGACGGCGTGCGTGTCGTCGTCGACGCGGTCGAGCACCTCGCCGACCGCCTGCTCCGTGAGCGTGGCGAGCGGCTGGTGCAGCGCCGCGGTGAGGAGGTCGCCGCGCAGGCGGCCCTCGGCGCGGTCGACCACGCCCGCCCACACGACCTGGCCGACGGTGTCGAGCAGCGCCGCGCCGACGACGCACGCGGCGAGGAGCTGGAGCGTCGCCGTCGTCGGGTCCTCGGCGAGCCACCCGGCGATGACGGTGCCCAGCGCGGCGCCGACCGCGCCCACGGTGAGCGCGAGCAGCGCGACGACGGCCTGCGGCCCGCGCAGGCGGCGCCAGTCCAGGCGCCGGGCCGGGTCGGACGAGCGAGGGACGGCGGCCGACGGCGCGGCGTGCGGGTCGGACGGGGGGTTCGTGGGCTGCTCGGTCGGCAGGGAGGCGTCGATCATGGCCCCACGACCCTACGGCGACCCACCCCCGCCGACGCAGGGATTTTCGCTGCCGCGGCCCCTGCCCGGCCCGGGTCCCCTGGGACCCGGGCCACGGCGGTGAGGCTCAGACCAGGCCGAGCTCCTCGACGGCCTGACGCTCCTCCTGGAGCTCCGCGACCGACGCGTCGACGCGCCCGCGCGAGAAGTCCGAGAGCTCCAGGCCCTGGACGATCTCCCACGACCCGCCGCGCGAGACCACCGGGAACGACGAGATGAGGCCGCTCGGGACGCCGTACGACCCGTCCGACACGACGCCCGCGCTCGTCCAGTCGCCCTCGGGCGTGCCGAGGACCCAGTCGTGCACGTGGTCGATCGCCGCGTTCGCCGCTGACGCCGCCGACGACGCGCCGCGCGCGTCGATGATCGCCGCGCCGCGCTTCGCGACCGTCGGGATGAACGTGCCCTCCAGCCACTCGCGGTCCTCGGCGAGCCGCGCGCCCGGCGTGCCCGCGACGTCCGCGTGGAAGAGGTCGGGGTACTGCGTGGCCGAGTGGTTGCCCCAGATGGTCACCTTGCGCACCTCGGACACCGGGACGCCCGCACGCTTCGCGACCTGCGTGAGCGCGCGGTTGTGGTCCAGGCGCGTCATCGCGGTGAACCGGTCCTTCGGGACGTCGGGCGCGTTCGACGCCGCGATGAGCGCGTTCGTGTTCGCCGGGTTCCCGACCACGAGGACGCGGACGTCGTCCGCGGCGCCCGCGTTGATCGCCTGGCCCTGCGGCTTGAAGATGCCGCCGTTCGCCTCGAGCAGGTCGCCACGCTCCATGCCCGGCCCGCGCGGGCGGGCGCCCACGAGCAGCGCGACGTTCGTCCCCTCGAACGCGGCGGTCGGGTCGTCGAAGATGTCGATGCCCGCGAGCAGCGGGAAGGCGCAGTCGTCGAGCTCCATCGCGGTGCCCTCCGCGGCCTTGACGCCCTGCGGGATCTCCAGGAGGCGCAGGCGCACGGGGGTGTCGGTGCCGAGCATCTGGCCCGACGCGATACGGAAGAGCAGTGCGTAGCCGATCTGACCGGCCGCGCCGGTCACCGTCACGTTCACGGGGGAAGTCATGCGCTCACTCTCCCACAACGCGAACCGCTCGGAAGCCCGACGGCGTCCGGAGACGACGACGGCGACGCCCCTGCGAAGAGGGGCGCCGCCGTCGGGCGTGCGGGAGGGCGATCAGCCCAGGCGCGCCTTGAGGTTCTCGTCGAGCGCGGCGAGGAAGTCCTCGGTCGTCAGCCACTGCTGGTCCGGGCCGACGAGGAGCGCGAGGTCC